>JAAHHL010000411.1:0-324 GCA_010672185.1 Caldora sp. SIO3E6
GCATCTCTTAGCTCAAAAACCTGGCATCAACCCGGGTAACCTTGGGGGATGCAGATGCCCAAAACAGCGGATAAATGCTGCATTCCTTGTTACTTATTACTTGTTACTTGTTACTTGTTACTTATTCAGCAAGCCCTATTTACTGTTCCATTTCTGCTGCTGATGACATCAAATATTCCTTTTGCCCATTTTGGTTTTCATAGCCATTGATTTTGGGATAGCACGCAGGTGGTTTATCTTTGACTTCCGGCTCTAAAATCAAGTCTGGCTGAATAACAACCGGCAATGTTTGCTTAGTCTTAGGTACATGATTGATGTAAACCT
>JAAHHL010000411.1:424-6511 GCA_010672185.1 Caldora sp. SIO3E6
TCATAGCCATTGATTTTGGGATAGCACGCAGGTGGTTTATCTTTGACTTCCGGCTCTAAAATCAAGTCTGGCTGAATAACAACCGGCAATGTTTGCTTAGTCTTAGGTACATGATTGATGTAAACCTGAGAATTGATGGTGATCGGAACATTTAACTTAATCGGAATAGTAAACTCGCATTCACATTGGTTTTCCTGGCTATAGTTTTGCTGGTAAGTCATAGTTGTTTTTCCTTTTAGTTCTAACATCAAATTCGACTTCTTTGAACTTGATATCTCTATCAAACCCCATCACATACTGACTTATCGTCTGAGAATTGCTAACTTGTTTCTGACTTGTGACTGACCTTGTGGTAGCTCTCAGTCTCCCACGGAGCGCATCCGCAAAGTAGGTCAGAAACAAGCAAAACCCTCTTTCCTTCTGCCTTCTGCCCTCTGCCTTCTGCCTTATTTCTTAAGAGATAATTGATAAAAATAATTCACACCATCGATAAATACCGATAGTGTGAAGGTTAAGCTAACTACAATCTAGGAAGAAATGACCAAACTATTTACTGTTCGATTTCTACTGCTGATGACATCAAATATTCCTTTTGTCCATTTTGGTTGTCATAGCCATTGATTTTGGGATAGCACGCAGGTGGTTTATCTTTGACTTCCGGCTCTAAAATCAAGTCTGGCTGAATAACAACCGGCAATGTTTGCTTAGTCTTAGGTACATGATTGATGTAAACCTGAGAATTGATGGTGATCGGAACATTTAACTTAATCGGAATAGTAAACTCGCATTCACATTGGTTTTCCTGGCTATAGTTTTGCTGGTAAGTCATAGTTGTTTTTCCTTTTAGTTCTAACATCAAATTCGACTTCTTTGAACTTGATATCTCTATCAAACCCCATCACATACTGACTTATCGTCTGAGAATTGCTAACTTGTTTCTGACTTGTGACTGACCTTGTGGTAGCTCTCAGTCTCCCACGGAGCGCATCCGCAAAGTAGGTCAGAAACAAGCAAAACCCTCTTTCCTTCTGCCTTCTGCCCTCTGCCTTCTGCCTTATTTCTTAAGAGATAATTGATAAAAATAATTCACACCATCGATAAATACCGATAGTGTGAATGTTAAGCTAACTACAATCTAGGAAGAAATGACCAAACTATTTACTGTTCCATTTCTACTGCTGATGACATCAAATATTCCTTTTGTCCATTGTGGTTTTCATAGCCATTGATTTTGGGATAGCACGCAGGTGGTTTATCTTTGACTTCCGGCTCTAAAATCAAGTCTGGCTGAATAACAACCGGCAATGTTTGCTTAGTCTTAGGTACCTGATTGATGTAAACCTGGGAATTGATGGTGATTGGAACATTCAACTTAATTGGAAGAGTAAACTCGCATTCACATTGGTTTTCCTGGCTATAGTTTTGCTGGTAAGTCATAGTTGTTTTTCCTTTTAGTTCTAACATCAAGTTCTGCTTCTTTGAACCTGATATCTCTATCACACCCCACCGTATACTGACTTATCGCCTGAGAATTACTAACTTGTTTCTAACTTGTGACTGATTTTTACCTGAGATGGAGTATTTCTTTCATTTTAACTAAAAGTCACTCACAAATCAGATGATCTTAGGCCGTAAGTCAGTATGGGGTGAGATTTGATGAAGATAAGAGTTTGAAAAAACTAACAAAGGAGAACAAAATGTTCAATACCAAAGACTTGACAATTAATAGCTGTGCTGAATACCTACAGTTTGGCTACCGCCAGATTTACGGCAACCTCAAGCCAAATTATGCAGACATCCTAGATTGGACTGCGAAGATCGCCCTAGAACATATTGCCCATAGCGATGCCCTATATCACAACATTGAACACACTATCCTCGTAACCTTAGCAGGACAGGAAATCCTACGCAGTAAATACCTTTTAGAAGACGACGTCTCTTGTGAAGATTGGTTGCATTTTATCATCTCTTTGTTGTGTCATGACATTGGGTTAGTTAAAGGTGTCTGTCAACAAGACCGGGTTCAAGAAAGATTGTATGCCACGGGAATAGAAAATGTAATGATTCTTCTCCCACAAGGTTCTACCGATGCATCCTTAACTTTTTTTCATGTAGACCGAGGAAAACTGTTCGTTAGAGAACAATTTAGCGATCGCTTACCCCTCGATATCGAAGCGATCGAACGTAATATTGAGCTTACCCGTTTTCCTGTGCCAGCCGATGAGGAACATTCAGACACTGTCAATTACCCCGGTTTAGCAAGAGCAGCAGATTTAATCGGTCAGCTGTCTGACCGCTATTACTTACAAAAAATCCCTGCTTTGTTCTACGAATTTGAGGAAATTGGCACGAATAAGGACTCTGGTTTCCGCACTCCTGGTGACCTGCGAAACAACTACCCAAACTTTTACAGAAACATTGTTCTTCCCTATATTCAACCGGCGTTGCACTACTTAGAGTTGACAGTTGAGGGAAAACAACTCATTGCCAATCTCTACGCCAATGTGTCTCAGGTAGAACGAGAAAAATAGTTTTGTTTAATCCACTGCAGTAAAATGCTATAATTTGAAAATATAGTAATCCTATTTAAGATCGTAACCAGCGATCAAGCTATAGCAAAGGTTAAACCGGATATTTGATGATGATCCTATTTAGGATTTCTATAGCATTAGATTATACAATTTTGGCGCAAAAAAATTGCCATGCAAAATACAGAACTTAACAAAAATTCTGAAGAGCAAGTAGTAAACAATACATCTGACCAGCCTAACCCCTTAGAGGACGAGCAATCTGACTCTCAGGAAACAGTAACAACTTCTGAAAAAACTGAAGTCAAAGATGGGGTGAGTGATGAAAATGTCGAAACGGAGGATAAAGACACTCAAGAAACTGCTGAAACACAAGACTTGGATAAAATTATTGGGGAACGTTCTCCAGGAAAAACAGATAGGGAAATCTAGCATTTCTCCTTTAACCTGTCTTGGATGTAAATCTTGACCAACAAATACCTAACGCGCCGAGGGTGAAGCATTCGGATATAATGATTTTGGTAATCTGAGAAATATTCTCACCCGAATCCTTCACCCCTACAGAATCGCGACAATTAAGCGATCGCTTTCTCTTGTAGGGTGGGCAAAATCGATATCTTCAACCATTGAACAACAAATTACCCATTGAGTGCCCACCAACCCTATGGTGTATTACACCAGATCTCTCCCATCTCTCAGATCCCCGACTTCTTTAAGAAGTCGGGGATCTAGAAGTCTTGCCTATGGTCTATAATTCAGGGTTTATGAGGTAAATGTTAGAGAAAGCTTGGCTTTTACAGATTATGCTTCTTCAGGAGATATGATGCTAAACTATTAGCTTTTTGTCCTAATTCCTTAACTAAGACATAATACCCATTTTATCTTAATTCAATTGGTGTCATTGTTGTTATTTCCTTTTAATACAAAAGTGCGATCGCAGCTCTTGTAGTACAAATCTTACGGCATCAGCATCAGTGCGATCGCTCACCCTACACCCTACTTTACTATCTTCTCTGACACAATTTCCGATTCTTGTACAACTACTTGTGGCACATCGTCGCACAGACGCTTATCACTTTCCTCAACATTGGAGTTACTAAGATAATCTCGCACCCAATTACAGCCTTTGACTATTAGTTCATTTAATCCTCCGATACGCCATAACTTGGCATTTCCGGATTTGTCAAGAGTGGCTAGTAAGCTGCCATCAGCACTCAGACTTATACTGGTAACTTCCGTTTGATGCCCATCTTGGAAAGCAGTCAATAATTTTCCTGACCTATCCCATACACGGGTATAACTATTATCCTCTAAATGACGCTCCTCTGCACTAACTACTAAGTCAGCCTGGGTACTAAAACCAATACTATAAATACGGCGATTAACACCCTGAAACTTAACTAATTCCTCACCAGAATCCAATTCTTTTAAAAAGATATTACCACTCTCTGCATAGTAATCATGTGGAGCATTTTGCGTCACTAACAGCTTGCCATCAGAGCTAAAAGTGATTTCACCTCCTCTTTTTTTAGGTTTACTTTTCCAGATTTTACTGTTCAAATTTAACTGATAGACAGTACCACTGTTATCCTCATAAGTCTGCACATCTACAGGACTACCGTTTTCCACAGCAGCCAATTGTGTACCATCAGGGCTAAAAATAAGCTGACTCATTGTTTTATTAAATTTTTGAGATTGATACAACTCATCACCATTTAAATCCCATAAGCGAATCGTATTATCTGTACCAACTCCAGCCAATTGTTTACCATCAGGGCTAAAAATGATTTGGCTTATTGTTGTTTGAATATCTGCAAATCGCTTCAACTCCTTGCCATTCAAATCCAACAGACGAATAGTGTCATCACTTCCTACAACAGCTAGTTGCTTACCATCGGGGCTGATGCTGATACTTTTTAAGTTCGTAATTGTCTCTAACTCCTCTAATGACTTCTGATATATTTTCCACCAAACCAGGGTATTATCTTCACCAAAACTAGCAATTTGTCTGCCCTGCGACGAGCTGGAAATAACCTCAATAATACCACCTTGATGCCCTTTTAGTTCAAATTCTAAGGCATTTGAAAAAGACTCATTAATCTTATATAGCTCATCATAAACACTGATAATACCCTCGCCATCTTGCCCAATAATCAGACGACCTTCGGTATCAAAAATGATACTATTAGCTCGACTTATTGATTTAAAATTATTCCGAAATTTGCGATCTAAACTGCCAAAGTAGGCAAGGCTTACATCATCTCCAAACAATCCTGCGAAGTATTCACCATTAGGACTAAAAACCAGATTGCTCCCGAGTATATGATAAAAATCTTTAAACTCTGCCAACTGCTTACCACTTCTATAGTCAGACAAGCTGAGGGTATCGTCAGATTGGGTAGCTACTACTAGTTGGTTCTTGGAGTTAAAGCCAATAGTATCGAAATTTCCTTCTTCTTTCAATAGCTTGGGTTTATCTCCCATTTCCCACAGGCAGATAGTACGGGAATCGCTGTTCTCAGTTAGCCTTTGTAAATAGGCTATAAATTTCTTGCTATCAGGACTGAAACTGCTCCCTCTGTTATATACACCTAGATCAGTATCTGTAAACCCTGGAATACAGTCTGTAAGCTGGCTTGGCTCTTCCTGTTTTCCTTCTAAGTTCCACAGGCGAAAAGTCCCTTGCTGGTCAGTTGTTGCTAAGAAGCGACTATCCGGACTAACCTCAAGTTCTACTTCTCCCTCATGTCCTGAAAATTCTTTGCGTAGTGGTGTACCTTTGAAGTCTTGTAAATGGACAGTACCATCCTCTGCTGTAGCAATCATTAATGTACCATCAGGCTTAAAAAACATCTTCTTAAAACCTTCAGGCGCTTCTCTGCGGTTATATTCTTTAGTTAAATAGAAGACCTTGCGCAAAGTTTGTAATACTTGAGGTTGAAGCTGACTGTCTGGCTTGAATAAGGATAAGTACCAAGGCCAATCCTGAAGAGATTTTGCTGCCCGTAAACTGGCAAGCAAAGCTTCCAAATCTTGACCTAATTCTAAGTTGGCTTCAGCAGCTTGCCGAGAAGTCCTGATTTGACCGATAAGGGCGTTTCTTTGACCAATTAAGGAGAATACCAAACCTGTACCTAACCCCAGCATAACTGCGATCGCAACACCCCAATTTCGACGGGTATTAAAGTTTTTGCGCTTGACACTATGCTGCACAAACTCAGCTTCTACTTGGTTAAGCCAGTTATGCTCAGAATTGAGTACCTTTTTCAGCAAATCCAGACGTGGGTTAGTATGCCAAAGAAACTTTGCCGTCTGCTGGCTGTTCCACTCCTGGGCTACGGGAGTCAACCGTCGTTGCAGAAGTAAACTTTCCTCATCTTCTTGTTTCCACAGCAACAACTTTTGCCATCCCCTGACTAAAGCATCATGGGCCTGACGGGGTGACAACTATGGCTATAATGTATATTTAATGAGAGTTGCAGCTCTGTTACCTCGTTTATAATTAGGTCTTTTATGAGGAGAAAGACTCATTAAAGATTCAGCTATTTTTTCAAAAAAA
>JAAHHL010000412.1 GCA_010672185.1 Caldora sp. SIO3E6
TCTCTGTCTTCCCCCTATGAGGGGGGATAGAGGGGGGTTGCCCATTGTCATGGTAATCGACCAATTTGAAGAAGTCTTTACTATGTGCGAGGAAGATGAACGAAATCAGTTCTTTGACTCTCTTATCGAATTAAACCAACAACACCCAAACCTCTACATCATTATCGCAATGCGGTCAGATTTTCGCAGCCGATTGCGGGAATATCCGCAATTAACTGAACGTATCGACAAACCCTACATCAATGTCGAACACTTAAACCGGGAGGAAATTGCCGAAGCGATCGCTAAACCAGCTGAGTGGGTAGGGTTAAGTATCGAAGGAGCCTTAACACAGCAGATTATTAATGATGTAGAAGATTATCCCGGCAGTTTACCCTTGCTGCAATATACCCTGACGGAACTGTGGAACGAAGCCCAAGAGCAAGGGGAACAGTTTTTACGATTAGAGACTTATGAACAATTAGGGGGAATTGAGGGAACTCTAGAAAAACGCGCCGAACAAGTCTATCAAAGCCTTGCCGAAGAGGAAAAAACCGTCGCTCAACGTTTGTTTTTGGAACTAACCCAGGTGGGGAATACCCTCGACACCCGCAGGCGTCTTTACCTGGATAATTTAGTCAATTCTCATCATAACTTAGAGATTTTAGACAACGTTACCCAAACTCTCGCTAACGAAGAAAATCGTCTGATTACTCGCACGGAAGAGTCACCTGCGGAGACGGGGAGACGGGGAGATGGGGAGACGGGGAGATGGGGAGATGGGGAGATGGGGAGAGTGGAAATACCAGGCAAAATTTCTCCTCAATCCAAAATTCAGATTGATGTAGTTCACGAAGCTTTGATTCGCCACTGGAAGCGGTTGCGGGATTGGCAAGATCAGTACAGAAAGGCGATGATTGTCGAAAGGGACATTGAAACCCAGGCGCAGCAGTGGCAAGCAGAGGGCAAACCCAAGGATGTGGGCTCCCTGTTGCAAGGTGCAAAACTTGCTAAAGCCGAGGACTATTTAGATCAACATGGTAAGTTGGGAATGCTCGATGGTGTAGCGGAGGACTATATCAAAGTTAGCCGCCAACAGGAGAAAAACCGCCGCCGCAAACAAAAGTTAACCATCGGGGGAGTTATGGGGGTGGTATCCCTAGCAGCGCTTGTTGCCACCTTTTTTGCGTTAGAGTTGCAGCGACAGGCAACAGAGGCAAGGTTGCGAGAAGAGGCAGCTAATATTCAAATACGCCTCTCTGTAGACACATCAGTCATCTCACTCATTCAAGCCATCCAAACAACCGGAAAGAGTCAAACCTCCCTCGGAACTATCCCGAGTGAAGTTTACTCGAGTCTCTACGATGCGGTGGATAAAATGTGGGACAGAAATACCCTAACCGGACATCAAGAGGCGGTTATTGCAGTGGCGTTCAGTCGTGATGGCCAAACCGTCCTTAGTGGCAGTAATGACAACACCCTCAAACTTTGGGATAGATCTTCTGGCAAATTGCTCCATACCTTTACCGGACATCAAGATGCTGTCTTTGCAGCGGCGTTTAGTCTCGATGACAAAACTGTTCTTAGTGGCAGTGAGGACAAAAACCTCAAACCAGGGATTAATCAACCAGATTGGCAAGATGTGTTACAGCTAGGTTGTGAGAGATTGCGTTTCCATCCGCTGCTTGCTTCTCCTGACAACGACACAGCAGGAAAAACCTGTTTGCAATATGGAGGATGGCAAGACACAAAACAAGCCGAGTTTTTGGTTCGGCAAGGACAAGGCTGGGTGCAAGAAAAGGGAGATGGGAATCAGGCAATGGGGAAATTAAGACAAGCAAAAAAACTTGACCCCAGCCTGAACTTAGCTTCTCTCAAAACTCAACTTACCCCTGATTTCATACAAAGGGGAGAACAACTAGTCAAAGCAGGGAATGTGGAAGAGGCTGTAACTACTTACGAAAACGCCCAAAAATTTGACCCAAATTTCCCAATTCCTCCCCAATCATGGAATAATCTGTGTCGGTACGGTAGCCTTAACGGTTCCGCAGAAGAGGTGATATTTGCCTGTGAAAAAGCGGTCAACCTAGCACCGAATAATGTCTATATTCGCGATAGTCGTGGTATTGCCAGAGCTTTAACGGGTGATAGCACTGGAGCAATAGAAGATTTTCAAGTGTTTGTCAATTCTCCTGGTATCGCCAAAAAATATACAGAGCAACGGCAAGGCTGGATTAAGGAACTTGAATTGGGTGAAAATCCTTTTACAGATGAAGTGTTATGGGAGTTGTGGGATGGAGGTTAAGGGGAGTTGAGGGAGCTGAGGGAGCTGAGGGAGCTGAGGGAGAAAAATCTTGAGATGACAACGGGTTTTGAAAAGCGGATTTAGTCTGAGAAACTAGTCAGCTGCCCTTGGCTCCTCCTGCCTCCTGTTTTCTTCGTTGAGCTAAGCTATAAAGATTAAAATGGGTTGCGATCGCAAGTTTAAACCATGTCCAGGAAAGACCTGAAATTGATACTTTATATATAAGCGCACACCTTTACCATTATGGAATAATAATAGCACAAAATAAGCGGTTGTGAGGAAATGCGATCGCATTTTCCTTGTGGATTGATTTTGGTTTTCCTGGGATAGGGTTGGGCGGGTTTTGAGCCCAATATTTGGGTCAAATGGTCTAGACTATCCCTAAACCCGCCCCTACAAAAACGACAAAATCAACAAATCATGTAGGATTGGGGATTGTTTTCATTCACCCGGGGATGGTGTTGGGCGGGTTTTGAGCCCAATATTCGGGTCAAATGGTCTAGATTATCCCTAAACCCGCCCCTACAAAACTGACAAAACCGACAAAATCAATAACCCTTAACACCTTCAACTAAGCGGTTTTGCGTTTAATATCGAAAAATAATTCAAAGTCCCCCAGAATTGGGGGATTTAGGGGGCGAAGTAACTCGTTTTTTCTCAACCAGATTTATATTACCTTCTGCCTCCTGCCTCCTGACTTGAAAGAGACGCGGGGACGCGGGGACGCGGGGACGCGGGGACGCGGAGAGAGGGACTTTCATGCATGGTGGTGAAAAAAATTTTTCATCGGGACTGCCTTCAAGCTCACTCCACAGCATCTAAATCTAAAGCTTTGGAGCCACCTCGCTCTAACTGAGCTAAAAGTTTAGTTAACTGAAACCAAATTAGCGAACCGATAAATAAGGTTAAGGATATAGATAGACCATAAGAAAGCCAAGCAGGTAAGAAAAAAGCCTCTAACCCACCATCCAGGAATAGACAAATTCCTACTGCCATACCCAGAAATGGTAGGGATAGCTGAATTCCTTGCATTTGAGCTAAATGACGGGTGGAGCGGTTTTTTGACCATTCCTTTACTTTTTGTTTGAGGGTAGCTTCAAAAGCTGCACCAGATGTCAGCGCCACAAACAAACCAATAACAATTAAAAAATATGGTGGTTGTGGCAAGTAATAATACATGAAGCACTCCTAAAAATTGGTTATTTGTTGTTTGTTGTTTGTTGTTTGTTGTTTGTCATTGGTTATTTGTCTTGGTCAAGTTTATAGCAGTTCTTGAATCCATGAGGTATACCTCCCAGTCTCTATTCTCCATTCCCCATTCCTTTTGTGGAGCATGGTGAGCAAAACTCGGCAAAAAACCAATAACGAATGTACCTAGTTTATGACACCAGCTTTCTTCCCTCGAAGCTTCCGGTTCCCCTCCTTGGAGGGGTTAGGGGTGGGTTGGTGCCACCTGCCTTCTGCCTTCCTGTACCAAATTACTGTAACATTGCTACAGCTCTCTCTGTGGATATTTCACTCAAAGCACTCAAGGCTACATTGAATAAACGTCCTGGCTGTAAGTCATCTTTGACTAATTCCCACAAACGTTGGACTTCTTCGGTATGAAGTCTGTTATCTTCGGTTAAAGCAAATACCAACTGACGTCGCAATAATCCACCTTCATCAGATAGTAGGTACTGTAAGCCTAGCTGAGCTGTGGGTAGTAAATCGAATTGGTTGTCTGAACGAGCAATCGCGATCATATTCTCTAACCGCTGCCATTGGAATTTACCATCTTTGAACAAGACTTCCAACAAACGCCTGCGCATTTCGGGGGATTCACCATTGAGGAGACGTTTTGCCACGTAGGGGTAAGAGACTTCTACAATTTTGAAATTAGTATTCAAGCTTAACGCTAAGCCTTCCTGAGTTACTAGAGAACGGATAATCAGAGCAAATTTCGCTGGTACACGGAAAGGATAGTCATACATCAACTCTGAGAATCTATCGGTAATTGTCTTGAAGTTGAAGTGACCAACACTTTCACCAATTGCCTTTCCTAGTACTGCTTCTAGAGCAGGAATAATGGGCTGAATATCTGTTTGGGCACTCAAAAAACCCAGTTTGATAAAGCTTGTTGCTAGGGTCTGGTAATCTTGATTGATCAAGTAGACTACAGAGCTAGCGATCGTTTCCTTGGTATGTTCTTCCAGCTGATCCATCATACCAAAGTCAATATAGGCCATGCGTCCATCTGGTAGGGCAAACAAATTACCAGGATGGGGATCGGCGTGGAAAAAACCATGCTCTAACAGCTGACGCAAACCGGAAATAACACCTATTTTAATCAAATCGTCAACTTCTAGTCCCGCAGCGCGAATCTTAGCAGTATCCGTCAGTTTAAACCCATTAATCCATTCTAAAGTCAAGACGTGGAGAGTACTGTAGCGCCAGTAAATCAACGGTACTTTTACCGTGGGGTCATCGCTGAAGTTGCTGGCAAATTTTTCGGCGTTGCGTCCTTCGTTAATATAGTCAACTTCCTCGAATAACTTCGTGCCAAATTCATCAACAATTAAAGTTAGGTCGTGTCCCAAATTCAGAGGTAGCCAAGCAGAAAGCCAGGTAGCTGCCCAACGCATTAAGTATAGATCCAGAGTGATCACTGGTAACAAGTTAGGGCGCTGCACCTTCACCGCAACTTCTTCGCCGGTGTGGAGAACTGCTCGATAAACTTGACCGAGGCTAGCCGCAGCAACGGGATGGGGAGAAATTTTGCTGTATAATTCTTCTAGAGGTCTTCCCAACTCTCTTTCGATAATCGAGAAAGCGATGGCATTATCAAAAGGAGGAAGTTGGTCTTGTAATTTAATTAGCTCAGCTAAAAAATCCTGCCGAATTAAGTCAGGACGGGTGGATAATGCTTGTCCTACCTTGATAAAAGTCGGACCAAGGCGAGTGAGCACCTCCCGCAGTTGTGCCGCACGTTTGAATTTGTTTGCCTCCGCCTGCTGAAGCCATTCGTCCCACTTGAGGCCAAAAATAAATCCGGCAAAGAACCAAATAATTTTCAGGGCACGCCAGATATAGGCCCAAGGTCGGTAGCGGTAGTATTGTTTAATATTGTTGGCATCATAGCGCCTAGGTCTTTCCCGAAGCTGCTGCTCAGGGTAAATATCAGAATAAACAAATTGATTTTGACTCACGCTGAGTATTTTCCTCTCAAATGGCGAGATTTTGTTAATTTTTATTTTGATCTTATTTATTAATAATAATATATAAAAATATACTTTTATTGATTTTTTTGCTTAAACCCCCCAAACTCCCTGTTAAAGCTACTTAGACTTAGCTTCTAAGTTCTCGATACGGCTTTTGAGTTCCTGATTTTCCTTCTTGAGTTGGTCTAACTCTTCTCGGAGTTGTTTCACTGCCTTGTCAGAGCCTATGTTCTTTTGCACTTTTTGCACCGCTTCTTCTGCTAGACGACGAACTCTTCCATCAGGGGTTTGCTCAGCTAGCGATCGCAAAACACCAATAGCGTTGGCGGTCTCCATTTGCCCTAAAGCCGAAACTACCGCTACTTGAGTTAAGAAAAAGCTTTCCCCTGCAAGTTCTTCTAATTGCTCCAGAATCCACTCAGTATTGTTGGGGGTTTGACCAGTGGAAATCACTCCCAATGCCCGAATCGCAGTTAGCCGTAGAGCTTGGGAAATGCCATGTCCAGTGTAATCCCAAATTACATCCACTGCGATCGCTGATGACTTCATCTGGCTTAAGCCGCTAATCGCACCTCCACGGACAACTTCATTCCAACCAGCCCTTTCTTTGAGTACCTGCATCAGCAACTCCAGCACTTCCTGCTCGAAGTCATGGAGGTTGCCGGAGAGCATTCCTCCTAATGCTCTGGCAGCAGATGCTTCCACGTAGTAGCTAGGGTCGCCTACTTCTACTAACTGTTTAATGACATCATAGCTTTCTGGGGTTTTAATTTTACCCAAAACTTCTACGACGGAGCGACGGACACGAGGGTTGTTATCCTGTAAACCAGTAATTAAGACTGTTGTGGCTTGATCTAGCTTAACTTTGCCTAGTTGTTTGGCTACTTCTGCTCGAACACCCCAGAATGGGTCACTGCTAAGGGCTTCAGCCAAGGCATTTACTGCATCTAAACCTCCCTTCTTTGCCAACGCCTGGGCTGCATAAATGCGGGAGATGGGGTCAGGGTCCTGTTTTAGCTGTG
>JAAHHL010000413.1 GCA_010672185.1 Caldora sp. SIO3E6
GCTCATCTAGAACTACTAGAAAGGAATGAGTACAAAAGAGTACGCCGTATCCTGGACTTGTTGCTCTTAGCGGCAGTAAGTGGAACAGCAATAGAAGATATTCCTACGATTCTGCGAGAAGGTATAACAGAGTTAGAAGGAACACCAGAAACTTGGGAAAGTATTGGACAGATGCTCCTCTCCTGGAAAGACTGGTGTCTCACCAGGGGATTACTCACCTATAGTATTATTGCTGAACTTTATTGGCGTTATCTGTTACCTCATCCCACTTACCAGCAAAATTTACAGCAACGGTATCAGACAGTACTAGCGGATGATGTGGATGATTATCCTGCGATCGCACGGGATTTATTTGATTACTTGTTAGACCAAGGAGCAGTGGGAGCCTTTACCTACAATCCGGATGGACAAGTACGCTTAGGATTAAACGCAGACCCTAATTATCTAGCTGGTTTAGCATCCCGTTGTCAAGTAGAAACCTTGAATACGCCGGTACATGGCTCTTTGGCAGGGGAATTAGGCAGTATAATAGTAGAACTAGTAAGTGAGCCGCTGTTCCTCACTGGACTACCAGAGTCAGTACAGTCACTGCAAACAACTTCCCGTGCTCAAATATTACGTCAGACGGCTCAGTTGATCATTGAAGCAGTAAAATCTGGACAAGTGCAACCAGGAGAAATTGCTGTAATTGCTCCCGGTTTAGATGCGATCGCTCGCTATACTCTTACTGAAATCCTCACTAGCCAAGGTATAGCAGTAGAGCCTCTCAATGCTCAACGTCCCCTGATTAGTTCCCCCATGATTTGTGCCTTGCTGACACTGCTAGCGTTGGTATATCCCGGTTTAGGAAGGTTAGTAGACAAAGATGCGATTGCCCAAATGCTGGTGGTTTTGAGTCAGAAGTCGTCAATATCGGCAGAGAATCAGGAAACTCCCCTACCTAGTCCGAGTATTGATCCAGTTAGAGCCGGTTTACTCGCAGATCACTGTTATGTTCCCGATCCAGAGCAACCACGTCTACTGTCGGCAGATAGTTTTCCCCGTTGGGACCGGTTAGGACATCGAGCAACAGTTGCTTACACTGAGATTGTAGAATGGTTAGAAGTACAGCGGCAGCAGGAACAACAGCGTCTCATTTCTTCCTGTGTTATTGTTCTTGATCGTGCCATTCAAAAATTCTTGTGGAATGGCAGTAATTTACCCTACGAGCAAATAGCAGCACTGCGGGAGTTGATGGAAACTGCTCAGCATTATTGGGAAGTGGATGGCAGGTTACAGCAGAGTCTTCAGCAAGATATAGGGATGGGGAGATGGGGAGATGGGGAGATGGGGAGATGGGGAGATCGGGAGATGAGGAGATGGGGAGATGAGGAGATGGGGAGATGGGGAGATGGGGAGATGGGGAGATGGGGAGACAAAATAGCTGAATTTTCTTCCCAATTCCCAAACAACCAACAACAAACAACAAACAACAAACAACCAACAACAAACAACAAAAGACAAACCATCGCTAACTTTATTTTGATGCTGCGTCACGGCACGGTTACCGCTAATCCTTATCCTGTACGCCGTTCTATCTCCGGTGCGGAGGATGCTGTAACCCTGGCAACTATCTTTCAATACCGTGCTAGTCGTCGTTTTCACCGTTGGCACTTCTGGCTAGATGCTAGTTCTCACCTTTGGGAAATTGGTGGAGCAGCAACCTTGTTTGGTGCCCCTTTGTTTCTTAAGGAATGGTCAGGACAACTTTGGACAGAGGAAGATAAAACTAAAGCGGATGAACAGCGTTTGCAGCGGATTTTGCAAGATTTATTAGGGCGTGTGGGAGAGCAGATTTATTTGTGTCATAGTGATCTAGCGGTGAATGGTACGGATCAAAGTGGGCCATTATTAACTTTGGTTAGTGCTTCTGCTGATTTTGCTCAAAAAACTTAAATAATGTCGAGTGAGAGTTAGTCAACAGATAACAGGCAGGATGCCTGTTCCACAGTAGAATAGAAGAAAGTTGTTCACTGGACAATACTAATGACTCCGCAACAACTCCTCACCCAAAAACAAAACAACCAGAAACAGGTGACAGATATTGATATTAGTCACCTGGTAATTGAAGATGATACGCCAGTGGATAACTTTCAATCCGAACAACAGCAAAGATTACTAGTTGAACCGTTATACAGTTCCCCCGCCCTACCTCAGCCTTTTCTGGCTGCGGCCAATGTAGGATTGTTCTATGAACCCGAATTAGACCCTATCGTTCCGGATATTATGCTCAGTTTGGGAGTCCAAAGAGCAGCTGACTATTCAGTACGTCAGAATAGATCTTACTTTGCTTGGAAGCTCGGCAAACTACCAGAAGTATGTATTGAAATTGTCTCCAATCAAGAAGGGGATGAATTGTTCTTGAGCAAGCAATCACAGCGCAAGGGTAAAACCAAGACAAAACTGGATACTTATGGCAATATCGGCATACCTTACTACGTAGTATTTGACCCATTGCAGCAAATACAAGGGGAAAAAAGGATGGATGGAGCCTTGTTGCGAGTGTGGAAGATGTCTGATGAAGGTTACACTGAACTCACATCAAATCAGCAAATGATCAATACTGGAGAATCAGTATGGTTAGAGGAAGTTGGTATCGGATTGATGCTGTGGTACGGAAAATTTGAGGAAGACGTAAGAAGGTTGTGGTTGCGGTGGTGTGACAAAGAAGGTGAGCCGATACCAACAGGAGCAGAAGGTAGGGAAATAGAGCGACAACGAACCGAGATAGAGCGTCAACGAGCCGATACACAGCAGCAGCAAGCTCAGATAGAACGACAACGAGCCGAGCAATTAGCCCAAAAGTTAAGAGAGATGGGAGTTGATCCAGACCAGATCTGATACTATTTCTATTTTGAATTTTGAATTTTGAATTTTGAATTGCGCGTAGCGCTATATTACCCCGTCAGCTCATCAGATTGCACTTGCATATGCTCGGCTCCCCAATCTCTCATGGAAATCATAATTGGTTCCAGAGTACGGCCATAATCTGTTAGGGAATATTCTACGCGCGGTGGTACTTCCGCATAGACTTTTCGCGCGACAATCTTATCTTCTTCCAACTCCCGTAGTTGATTCGTCAGCATACGCTGTGTGATGCCTTCGATTTTTCTCTTCAACTCACCGAAGCGCAAGAAATCATTCTGCAAGAGATTGAAAATAATCACCGGCTTCCACCGTCCACCAATTACAGATAACGTGGCTTCGACAGAGCATCCATAGGGTCGATCGCAATTTTTTTCCTGGTTCATAATCCTTTAAAATTTTCCAATAGTTACTTTTTTGTAACTACATAACAAAATTGTGCGTACTTGTAATCATTGATGTTTCTATCATATTTTTAATCACAGAGCTCATGAACAATGAGGTGATGGAAAAATGAAAGCAATTGGATACAATCAAGCTGGACCAATCACCGCAGCAGAGGCACTGATCGAATTTGACGCGGAAACACCGGAGTTAAGACCACGGGACTTGTTGGTTGAGATTCGGGGAATTTCTGTTAATCCTGTAGATGTGAAAGTGCGCAGCAAGGTGACACCAGAAAATGGTACTAAGGTCATTGGCTATGATGCCGCAGGAGTTGTCCAGCAAGTCGGCAGTGATGTCAGCAAGTTCCAACTTGGTGATGAAGTCTTTTACGCTGGTGATATTACTCGACCCGGTACTAACTCGGAGTTACATGCTGTTGATGAGCGGATTGTCGGTAAAAAGCCGAAATCCCTCGGCTTTGGGGAAGCAGCAGGTTTTCCGTTAACTTCCATTACCGCTTGGGAGCTCCTGTTTGAATCCCTAGGAGTCCAAGAGGGGGGAGGCAAAGGGGACAGCTTGCTGATTATCGGTGGTGCAGGAGGTGTAGGCTCAATCCTGATTCAGCTTGCCAAGAAACTCACTGAACTAACTGTAATTGCTACTGCTTCTCGTCCGGAAACTGTAGAGTGGGTTCAGAAAATGGGGGCAGATTATGTGATCAATCACCGCCAGTCCCTTACAGATCAAGTTAAGGATCTAGGACTTGAACCGAGTTACGTAGCCTCCCTTAATGCCACAGATAAGCATTTTTCCGCCATCATCGAGCTGATCAAACCTCGGGGTCATGTGGCGCTAATCGATGATCCTGAGACCCTCGACATCATGTCCGGCAAACCCAAAGCCCTAAGTTTCAGTTGGGAGTTTATGTTTGCCCGCTCAATGTATCACACAGAGGATATGGAAAAGCAGCATGAATTGCTCAATCGGGTGTCGGAGTTAATCGACGATGGCACGCTGATTTCTACCGTAACTAACAATCTTGGGAAAATCAGTGCTGAAACTCTTAAAAATGCCCATGCACAGCAAGAGAGTGGTCGTGTCATTGGTAAGAATGTACTCGAAGGATTTTAGTTCAATAATTGATAATCAATTTTTCACAACCTAACAAGGAGTATAGATATGGCTTACGAAAACTACACCACATTCAAAGCAACCAAGAATGGAGCAATCCTTACGGTTACTTTTGATTACCCCCCTGTGAATGTTCAAGGCATTCCGATGCTAGATGATCTTAATCGTTTGGCGGAAGAACTTGAGAGCGATCGCACTGTCAAAGTTGTGGTTTTCCAATCTGCGCACCCAGAGATTTTCGTGGCTCATGCTGATACCAATTTCCTTAAGGATATGTCTACAACTGCGGTATCCCGTGAGGAAGTAGAGTTGCTTTATCTACAAACAACCCTAGAACGTATCAGCCAGTTACCCCAAGCAACCATTGCTAAAATCGAGGGTTATGCCCGGGGTGGTGGTCATGAATTTGCCCTAGCCTGTGATATGCGGTTTGCTGCCCGTGGTAAGGCAAAGTTTATGCAGATGGAAGTCGGCATGGGTATCCTACCTTGTGGCGGTGGTGCATCACGCATGGCTCGTCAGACTGGTTTAGGTAGGGCATTGGAAATTATTTTGAGTGCCCGTGACTTTGATGCGGATGAAGCAGAAGCCTATGGCACAATTAATAAGGCTCTTGATGCCGATAAGATTGGTGCTTACGTCGATGAGTTGGCCAAACGCATCGCTCATTTCCCCGCTGATTCAATTAATGCTTGTAAGCAGGCTGTCTATGCTTCCATCGATAAGCCTATCGAAGATGCGCTTCAAGAAGAAGCCTACTGGCTCTATCAAGCAACCAGCAAAACACCAGCAATTAAGCGTTTCCAGTTTGCGGATGACTCAGGCTGGCAAAATGATCTTGAGAATCAGCGAGGCTGGGAGCAAGGGGTAATCGCCATACAGGAGATCGGATAATGAAATGAGTTTGTTTTTCCGACGGATGTTCAGGGGCAATGCCAAAGAAAGTAAGAGAATTGAAAGCAATGGTGACAAAAGTTGGGTATATCCTTCAGCCAGGGAGAGGAAAAGGAAGCCATACATTTTGGAAACATCCTTTGCTACCTGAAGAGCCTCTAACTATCCCTGGTAAAGATGGTGATGATGCACCGCTATATTTAGAAAGAGGCATTCAAAAAGTGCTGAAAAAGCTTGAAGAACTGGAAAAACAAGAAAACAAAGAAAACCAAGAGGGAGAATAATGAGCTATCACTACAGCATGGTGATTCAATGGTCACAAGAGGATCAACTTTTCTTGGTTCACTTGCCTGAGTTTCCCTGGCAACAGTTTCATACCCATGGTAGAACTTATGAGGAAGCTGCTAAAAATGGCCAGGAAGTCATAGAAGCTTTTGTTGAAATGCTTATTGAAGAGAATAAGCCACTGCCAGAACCCAGAATACTTCCTAAAAAGCCGTTGCAAGTTGCCTAGTTTATGGGGTCATCTATTTGTGATTTCTCACTTTTAATTTTGAATTTGATTAATGATATTGAGAACCAGCGTGGCTTTGAAGATATAGTGATCGCCATACAGGAGATCGGATAATGAGCGCAGAACAAAATAAGACTATTCTGATTACCGGTTCAACAGATGGAATCGGGTTAGCAACGGCTAAAATGCTGGTATCTCAGGGTCACCAGGTTTTACTACATGGGCGCAATCCGGCAAAACTGAAAGAAGTGGAAAAAGCTCTTGCTGCGCTAACCGGTGGTGGGCAGATTGAAATCTACGTAGCCGACTTGTCCCTCATTGCCAATGTCGAGGCATTTGCAAAGGCTGTAGTGGAAAAGCACAATAAACTTGATGTTTTGATCAATAATGCAGGGGTATATAATGCCCTCAATCCCGTTACACAAGATGGGCTTGATGTACGCTTTGCTGTTAATGCGATCGCTCCCTATCTGCTTACACAAAGGCTATTACCATTGCTTGGTACTTCCGGAAGGGTGATCAACCTATCCTCGGCAGCTCAATCGACTGTTAATCCGAAGGCGCTGATTGGACAAGTTAGCCTATCCGACGGTGCGGCTTATGCGCAAAGCAAACTAGCACTTACCATTTGGTCTCGCAGTCTAGGACTTTCCCTTAAGGA
>JAAHHL010000414.1 GCA_010672185.1 Caldora sp. SIO3E6
GCTTCAAAAACCTTGCACCATTGTAGGTAAATACCTGGTTAAATCAATAATGTTCGGGGTGAAAATCCGGAAAGCTGAAAGCTGATAGCTGATAGCTGACAGCTAAGGACTTATTCAGCAAACCCTAAATAATGGGATACATGTGTGCCTGTAATGTATGAATTGCTACGACTGACTTCAAGCAACACATTCATTGGTTCTTCCCTGATATAAGCCGTTGTGCAACTTCGTGTTTGATGCTGTCCCAATCTTCATCCGTCATCACAGTGGCTTCGCCACTATGGAGTCCTTTGAGAAGTTCTGCTTCTAAGGCTTCCTTAGCCTTGCGCCGCTGATCACTGCGAATCAAATCTCGCAAATATTCACTAGCACTGCTGTAGCTACCCAAGGTTACTTGTGCCTGGATAAACTCTTTCATGGAGGCTGGAAGCGCAATATTTAACGTTTCCATGTTTCATTCTCCCAAAATTTTGAGGCAAAATTACTTATACTTATTGTTAACGGAATGACAATGGGTTGTCAATATGGAAAAGCTAAACTACCCTGAAGTAGTACAAACAGTTCTTAAAAGTCATCTGGGTAATCATTTAAATAGCAATACCGAGGTTCATCTTATATTCGATAAAGATCGCGATCAGCTTCGCTGGTACCGAAGGCAATCGCTATCAAGTCTTGCATATTGGTTGGGAAGGCTTGAGCAGAGTATTTGGTTGTATCATCTATGTAGAGATTAAAGATGATAAAATTTGGCTCGAACGGGATGGAACAGAAATTGGAGTTGCTAGTGAATTAGTTGCAGCTGGCGTGCCTAAGCAAGATATCATTTTGGCATTTCACGCTCCCTACAAACGGAAATTTACTGAATTTGCTGTTGGTTAAATTTCTGGAATAGATTAAAGGTTCCTTCAAAACTTAGCAAATATACTATGCAGACGCTAACTGACATTGGTACTTTAATTGTTCAGACACCAGGAATCTGTGGTGGCCGTCCGCGAATTACCGGACACAGAATTACGGTACACAATATTGCCATCGACTTTAATGCAGGCAGGAAGCCAGAAGACATTACTGAGGAAAGACCTCAACTCACCTTAGCACAGGTATATTCAGCCCTAGGCGAAGCATTTGAATTGTTATACTCTGGGTCTATATGCATAAATTTTCGCCCAAATGCTTCGCCCCTACAGACTCTGAACTTGTTACCAATAGCACTCAGATGCCTTGGGTTCTCCCTGTTGAATTTCCTTAAAACCAAACGCTGAACCACTGGGAGTGGGTGCATCCTTAGCCACTTGAACGAGGTGAGATTTCCTATTAGGATTGCCTGATGCCCAAAACCGTAGTTTTTCCCCTGATGTCTCGGTGCATGAAAGCTGTACAGACTTGAGAGCCTCAACAACTGTTTCCCTAGTAGCATTGCTGGATAAAGTTTTAATCAAAGCCTGTGTTGCATCATAACTGTTGGCAGTATTCCAGTTAACCTTTCCTTTCCATCTCTGTTCTGCTCTTTTAGCATACTCAGATGTTCCCTCAAACGAAGCTACAGCTAAAACCAAGCCCTCAACTGCAGAAGCTCCCTGTGTTAAGATGTCAGGAAGATACAAAGCATCACCACCTAACAGCTGCAATCTTTGGTTCTGGGGTAGCTTGGCATTTGCCCTAGCAAGAGAAATAGCCACAGAAGCATTTTGTACACTTGGGAATAAAACAACAGCTCTTACCTGGTCTTGATTGACACTGCGCTCAATTTCAGCTTTAGCATTCAGTTCAAGAGCTCTTAGATTAACCTTCCGGATAACTTTCCCCCCTAATTCTGTGAACTTGTCCCCAAAGGCTTCTTCGAGGCTTCTGCTGTAAATACTCTCAGAGTCAGAGAAAATAACCACTTTGTCTAAATCTAAAGTGTTTTTGGCATACTCCGCCAGCTTTTGACCTGGTACATCGGCTGGAGGTGTCGTTCGGAAGAAAACATCTCCGATTAAAGATGTACTAGCGCTGGTGGCAGAAACCATTGCCAATCCAGCTTCTTCGTATACAGGTAGCGCATCCTTGCTAGCTTCACTGGAGTCGTGTCCAATCACTCCCAAAACCTTTGGTTGAGCAACTAGCTTTTGAGCCACTTTTTCTGCTTTATCTGGCTCATTGCCATCGTTGGCAATAATAATTTCCAGTAAGCGATTATCTTTGCCACTGCTATCGTTGAATTTAGTTTGTGCATCAGCTACGCCTCGTAAAGTTGCTTTGGCAGAGTCTTCATTATTGTCAACTGGTACAACTACCGCCAGTTGGAAAGGATTACCCTGCTGGCGTGCTTGAGCATTATTAAGGTAAATTTGGGGTACTGGCTCATTGGGAGCAGCTTCTGTAGCTTTTTGAAATAAATCTATCGCTTTTTTGTACTCTTGTGATTTGAAAGCCTCAATCCCACTATTGAGGTCAAAGTTTGCCTCGTCAAGAAAGAGTCGGCTTTCCCCACTGGTAATGTTAGATCTTAAACACTCACCACTTACTCTCTCTTGACCAGCTGGGCAAGAGATATACTGTTGCCATAATATTCCTCCACCCAATAAAAAGCTTAATATGAAGATACTCCCAAAAGCTATTCTCAGTTTCTTGCGATTAGATTGTCTTTCTTTCTCTGAAGTCATTTGAGCTACATCCTCTCGTTTTTTCAATGCTGCACTTTCACTAAGGAAATGAGCCTCATCAGTACTCAAGCTTTTGCCTTCTGCCCATTTCTTTGCTTCCTCCAACGCTGCTCCCCGCAACAATCGTGATTCATCATAGTTGGAATCTAACCAAGCTTCGAGTTGTTCTGCGTAGGGTCGAAACTGGGAAAATATATGCTCAACCCAAGACTGATTAAAAACTTCTTGGTAAATGGGATTATAAACTCTGAGCTTTTGAGCTTTCTTAACTACCAATCCCGATAGCCTCAACTGCATCTGCTCATAGCTTTGATTACTTTCTACAAAGCCCTGATTCAGAATTTGTTGGTACACTTCCAGCAATTGCTCAGCATGTTGCTCATTCCTTAAAATGCGATCGCGTATTGTTCGCAAATGTTCGGGTTCGTCTTGATATTCCCAATTTTCGATAATCTGCGATCGCACCAATTGTTCAATAGCCTGGGAAGTCCAAACTTTTTCTGCCTGATGAGCCACCAATTGGCAGAGCTTGTGTGTCAGAAACGGTTGTCCTCCTGTCCATGCTAATATCTCTTGGAGAATTGCTTCGGGGTTGTCCACTTTACCATCTAATCCCCTAGCCAATGGCTCAACTTCGTCTGACTGAAAACCATGCAATTCTATGGCACAACCAATATTAAAAGGTGTACGCCGTTTATCAGCAATTAAATCTGCTGGTGTTGCGACCCCAATCAGGACAAAAGTTAAACGCTGGTATTGCGACTTATTCACCCGTTGGTTATAGCAAGCTCGAATAAAGGCAAAAAAGTCATCTGTGGGAAAATTCAGACCGAGAACAGTATCGATTTCATCGATAACAATAACAATATTTTGGCTAAGTTCTACTAGCAGTACCTGTTCAATAAACTCACTCAAACGCTGCAAGGGGGTTAGCAACTGGCGCTCTTTCCACCAAGGTGAGAGCTGGAAATTGAGTTGAAAGTTATCTGCTAGACTTGTGATTAAAGTGGCATACCACTGATCGAAAGTCACCTCTTGACTACCAATCTGCGTTAAGTCGATAAAGGCACTGGCAAAACCTTCCTTTTCCAGTCTTCGTATCACTCGTAACTGCAAGCTAGACTTACCCATCTGGCGGGAGTTGAAGACATAACATAACTTCCCAGCTTTCAAGCCTTCGTAGAGGTCTTGATCCGCCTGCCGCGTGACATAGCTGGGAGCATCATAAGGTAAAGTAGCTCCTACTTGGTACATTGGTTGTTGGTTATTTGTTGTTGGTTGTTTGTTATTTGTTGTTTGTTATTTGTTGTTTGTTGTTAGTTGGACAGGCAAGATGCCTGTTCCACAAAAAACTGATTTAGTTTGTGATTAATCCTTACTGCTCAAACGAGTTGAGAAATACCTGCGGTACAATTCACACCGTACTTTGGCTGTATCCTTATCCAACTTGATCAAACCCATACCTTGCAACTTAAATACCAACGCAGAACCTAATTGAACAGGATTTTCCTGAGTTACCACTTTCATAAACGCTGTTGCTAATTCTGGGAACTGTTGGAGATTTACCAACTTTTGGCGCAGATGATTACTGTAAATTCCCGCTTCTGTATGAGCTTCTTGTAATATTCGAGC
Source organism: Caldora sp. SIO3E6 (assembly GCA_010672185.1). Classification (GTDB taxonomy): domain Bacteria; phylum Cyanobacteriota; class Cyanobacteriia; order Cyanobacteriales; family Coleofasciculaceae; genus Caldora. The sequence goes on from JAAHHL010000414.1 coordinate 4,281, forward strand.
AAGAGTGAAACCGTCATACTTAATGCGATTAAAAGCCAACTGAGCCAAATAGGGTTGTCCTCCCACTAGGCTCATCAATTGCTTCACTTCAGTAGCATGACAATTCAATTGATTCTGCTGTGCCAAATCCTGTAACTGCTCCGCATTAAACTCTGGTAAGGTAATCGTTAACCCCACATTCGCTAGAGGTGAGTAATTGATATTCAGGGAGCCATAAATATCTGTGGCATGTACAATTACTAAGCTGAGTTTTTGCCAAATTCGACTATTGCGATCGCCAGTTCTTGCCTGATTATGCCAACTCCGTAGTAGATTACAAAAGTCGGTGGAAATTGCTGTATGTTCAAAAACCAAATCTACGTTATCTAGGGCTAAGACCAGGGGTTGAGTAGTTTCTGTTAGCAAATACTTCTGGAAATAACTGGTGGTGTTATAGTTAAACGCCAATATCTCATCCCAATAGTCAGTCAACTTATTGGGTTTATCTAGCCTATCACCAACAGCAACACAAAACCACTGGCAGAACTTTTGGAAATCTAGAAAAACAGTCTTATCAGCTAGTTCAAAACTCAAATCCACCGTTTTATAGCCTTGCTCCCTGGCATATTCGAGCAGCCGATGCATCAATCTTGTTTTACCCATTTCCTGGGGGGCTTTCACCCGCAATAAAGCTCCCGGCTGCATAATGGTTTGGTAACAGTTAGCCTCAATCGGGGGACGCTCTACATAAATTGCTGCTGGAGAGGAATGGTTATCATCAGGCTGTTTTAAGTTATCCTCAGGTTTGGCTGCAATTTCTTGCCAGCCATAACCCAATTTCTCACTAATTTCGACAAAATTGAGATAATCTACAGGTTTGCCGTTAAGGAAATTGCTGACAGTAGAGCGAGTAAGTCCTAATTCTGTAGCAAGAGCCTTTTGGCTGGGAAAGCAGTTCCGCTGCACAGCACTCTTGATTCGTTCGATACATTCAGGTTTTATCTTTAGCGATCGCGGCATAGCACATACCAATTTACTTCTCTCCGACAGCCTTTGGTATGCTCCCTGAAGCTGTTATTGTTTATTTTAAGACTGCCGGTTTGTCATCTATCATATACACATTTTCCGAGTTTAATTGGTTGTCAAACACAAGTCAGACTTAACTCAGTTGCAGGCTAATCTTGTAGGATAATAAGGACAGGCAAGATGCCTGTTCCACAAGATTGTGATTATTCAATCTGTACTTAATTACTGACTCAAAAGCCTCTGAAAATACTTGCGGTCGAATAAATAAATCTCCCTAACCATTTACTACTTTAACCAGCAAATCTTGATTTGCCCATAGTCTAGAAAAACTTTTAGATGAACTTCAGGTGATTTTGCGATCGCGTACAACAATTTTATCTATAGCTGTACCCTCGGCAACAATGTTCATCTAAAATCTGACAGAAGGATATCATATCCGTGAAATCACTTATATGAAGTTAGAATAATCGGAATATTTGGGTCAAATAGTCTAGACTGTCGCTAAACCCGTCTTTACAATATGTGCAATTTTATTTACATCACACCTAACACCTACCACCTACCACCTTTGTCCTTACCCAAGCACGAAAAGCTTTGATTATTTTATTTCTACCCTCGATTTTACTGCTCTCTAGATACTGTGGAATAACCTCATTTTGAAAATGGAGAATGGAGAATGGAGAATTGGCAATTAGGAATAAGAGCCGGTATATCTGTAAGGGCGGTTTAGAGACAATTTTGGCTATTTTACTCGAATATTCTTTTTCATACCCGCCCTAAATCTTTACTAAATTAACTCCACAATAACTACCACCTAAAACCTAAAACCTAAAACCTAAAACCTACTACCTAATCACCCAGGAAGCCGAAGTGATACAAACCTTCCAGGATACCGGCAGCGCAGAATTCTTTAGCTAAATAGCGATAATCAGTTTTGTTAGCTTCGTACCATTCCCGGAGTTCAGTACGGGCATTACCGACGATGATACCTCGTTCTTCTCCTACACTAAACAGTGCAATATCATTGCCAGAATCACCACATACTACAGTACGAACAGGCTCAATTTGCCACTTCTTGCGCAAAAACTGCACTGCTAGACCCTTATCGCCATTGCGAGGTAGAACATCTAGGTCTTTATCTCCACTGTAAATGAGCTTAACATCCAGACCACTTTCTTTTAACTGAGACTCTAGTCT
>JAAHHL010000415.1 GCA_010672185.1 Caldora sp. SIO3E6
ATTTTTTGCTTCAAAAACCTTGCACCATTGTAGGGAAATACCTGGTTAAATTCCGAATGTTCGGGGTCAAAATCCGGAAAGCTGACAGCTGACAGCTGACAGCTGAAAGCTAAGGACTTATTCAGCAAGCCCTAATTATAGAATTGCAACCAACATAAGCTAGTGTAGGCGATCGCTACAACCAATCCTCAAAATTTACATCCACATAGGAAAAGGATTTAATTGTTCTTCGGTTAAAGGCTCTGGTAAGCAACCCATTTTTACCGGCACATCATACAATCTGCCTGCCCCCAAGCGCTTCCACATATGACGCATTCCTGGAATAATTACCTTAGCTACTCTCAAGCCAATATCAGGACGAGTCTGGTCTAAAACCAACAACTCTAGCCCATTTTGCTCAACAATTTGCTGACAGAGTTGAACATCTGCCAATAAATCATCACTGGCTAATGGTGGATAGTCACTACTCTTTTTGGGCATGATTTGACTATCAGCAACTAAATAAGATTGATTGGCTAAAGTTGCGGTTTGCCACCAGCGAATTGCCAGGGGATCGGCGGAGGGAGGATAGTTAGTCGTGCCATCATCCTTAAAAGAGAGCACATTAGGCAAAATTTGATTAACCTCTGTTAAGGCTCGACTAAGGGCAACTTTCGGGTCAAAATGGGCTCCATAGCCCAAGAGAATATCCTCTACTTCTCGCTCTTTCCGGGAACTAATGGCAGCAAAGCAAGGAATCTGTACATCACTGGTAAGGTCTAACACCCACAAATCCCGATTTAGGCTTTGATAATATTGCTGTAAATTGTGAAAGTAAGGCTCAGCAAAACTGTCTAAATCGACTTGAGGCTTAGGGAGACGATTATACCACCACAAAGCAACACAATCCCGTTCCACTAACTCCATAAACCCCTGCAAAATCGCCTCTTCCAAAGTATTACCTGCTGCACAGCCATTGGAGTCAGCCCAACAATCCCAGGGAGAAGGTTGAGGATAACCATAGTAACAGTAAGCAGTGGGTAAATATTGAAAGTCTTGCTTGGTTAAAGACCAAACGGGAGTCCAATCAATTACTCTTGCTTCATCAAAGGGTGCTGGTACTTTTTGAAACCACCCTTGACATTCAGCATTCCATTGCTCTCGATTTTGGTATTGCTGCTGACTAAAATTCAGGCACTGATGAGGGTGAATAGCTTGTTCTCTTAGTTGTTGATAACTAGCTTGCCTTCTAACTTCATTCCCTTGAAATACTCCAGAATAGCGTTCAATCGCCTCACCGAAACCACTGGCTCTGGCTTGACTATTGGTTCTTCCTTTCCCTGAACTTCTCCCGCCAATATTTTGACGTAAACCTGCTAAATCATCAAAAACGTTACGAAAGTGATGTTTCGCCACATAAGTATGCATTAATCCCGGACTGTTAATTTTGCTGAGTTCTCGAATAACACCGGTAATTGGGCTAATATGATGTTGATATCTTTGAACAGTTTCTTCAGGGGAGCAAAAACGGTGTCCCCCGTCAGTAGTAAAGCCTTTTTTACGGTGTCCCAAAACTACAGGTAAGGGTTGTGGAGTTAACATTGGACCACAACTGGGACATTGAGGGCGTTTAACCAGAGTATGGTTTTGAGTTTGCAGGGTGAGAGTATCATAAGTAATCAGATTCCCTGTTAATTTGGAATTGTTTTTTTGGACAATCCATTGAAAAACCTCTGTTGCAGCGATAGTTAAGGCATTCTGTACGGTAGCAGGGGCAAAACCCAGGGGTGGGGTTAAAGGGTTTGTTACCTCCTTATGCCTACCGATAAACTCTTCAATGGGTTGATTATCTCGCCAACGCTGGGCAAAACAATGCCAACATCCTGTTTGATGAGGATGAAATAACGGGCCGATCCAAATAATTGTTCCTAATGGTTTGAGCAACATCCAAGGGGTTTGATCTGCTAAAGCCTGTTGATTAAATTCCTCTAAGTTGGGGTGGAGATAGTCATCAGTTAAAATAATCGTCAAGTCTCCTGCTTCAGCTACTTGAATTTGGAAAGATTTTAAGATTGCAATAAAATCTTCTTCTGCCACTGAACTCCAGGATTTGACGGCGACCTTAGTTGATTGTAATTGCTGGTAAGCTTCGGCAGTAGAAATATTAAGATGATGACAAAAGACCGCTAAATTAGCAGGCAATAATTCCTTTTGCTCTAAAATATAACCCTGTTTGTGTAATTGAAACAGAGTTTGTTGAATTTGGATACTAAAATTAAGTATTTCTTGAAAGAAATTAGCAGGATTTTGAGTTGATTTCTGGTCTTCTAGGAGTTCTAACTGAAGCAGATCAATAATTTCATCAACCTGACGTTGACCATCAATCAACTGCACTAAACGGTAGTAAAGGATATCTTGCAGACACACCGACTCTCTCTCTGAGATAAAAAATACGGTATCCGGTGCTAGGGTTTCAATCAAGTAAGCAGGGTTAAGATAGGGTTGATTGAGCATAGTAGTCAAAACCTCTGATAAGCTATGGTTGAAATTGAGCAATCATCCAAAATTATCTTGCTCTTGCTCTTATTTTCTGATAGTATTTTTTTATAATGGGAAAAGTACGCGCCATATAAGGGTATTCTGCTAGTTTAACAGTTGAAAGCTGAATTTTCACCCGCCGTAGAGGCAGGTAATTGGACAACAGGAAATGCGAGCACCGAAGGTGATGCCGGAGGAAATCGCACTATTGTTCTGGATTATTATTCTGCAACCAAGCACTCAGATCATCCAGGGTTGAGAAATCTAACAATGCCTCAGCCAATTCCTCTAAACGCTCTAAAGGTAATGCCTTGATTTGCGAGTCCAATTTTGAAGGAAGCTTACCCAATTTTCGGCTCAACAGCTTCAACACTAATGTTTGTCCTTCTTGTTCGAGACCTTCTTGATAAACTCTCGTTTCCTTAATACTTTCAGCTAGTCCTAACATTTCGGCAATCTCCTGGCGGCTCAATAAGGGAAATTTATATACCATTGTAGTTTCTAGCAATTCTAGGAGGACTGCTTTGGGAAATGGCGGAGGTTGTTTCTCTACTTGCTCCAACAGTTGTTTGGCTTGTACTGGGGTTCGTTTCTTGGATGCGACTATCAGCTGCATTAGTCCTATGGCTACTGAAAATGGTTGCACCTGTTCTAGCTTATTGAGATAAAAACGCTGGACTTGAGCACTTTCTAATAGTAAGCGATACGCTCCCACTTCTTCTGGTTCTAGGGATTTACTCGGAAAAATTACCACAGCTTGCCAATTAGTGAACTCCGGGTTCTGTTGCAGAAACACAAAGATTTCTGCAAACAAGCGATGGTAAATTAGCTCATCCTCTTGAAATTGAACCTCGACAAAAAATACGGTAGGGTCAGGAGCATCTTCTGGAGGGAGGAATACTCCATCAATACGAAAGGCAGTTTGTTTAACTTCTACGGATTTAAACTTATACTCTTGGTGTGATGGTTGTCCAATCAGCTCAAAAAATAGCCCTGGGACGTTGTGAAAGATGCGGTCAAACAGGGAGAGGGAGTCGCTCTTCATGGTGGAATCGAGGGCATTTTCTGGAGGGAGAAATACTCCATCCGTAAAGGCAGTTTGTTTAACCTCTATGGATTGAAACTTATATCCTTGGCGTGATGGTTGTCCAATGAGCTCAAAAAACAGTGCTGGGACATTCTGGAAGATGCGGTAAAACAGGGAGTCGGTCTTCACGGTGGGGTTTGTTCGCCTTTTCTTTTCCTTAGAATAGCGTTTTGACGGGAGCGCGAGCACCTACGGTGGTGCCGGAGGCAATCGCCAATGACACCAGTGAATGCAATCGCTAATATTGTAGAGTGTATGCCCATTATACTGGTATTGGCTGGATTTTATTCTAAAGGCTCAATATATCCGCGATCGCACAATTATCGGTAGTTGGTCCTACACATAACTTATCAACCCTCTTTCCTTCCCAGAATACATCCACGACATCCACATCCAGGTAACCACCCTAAATCATTTTTTGTAAAACACAATTTTCCCAAAAACCTTACACAGTAAAGCTTTTACCCAACAAAGTTATCCAAATTTGTCACAATCTATTTAGGATTGCTATATTAAAGTTGAAAGCATGTAACTACCAAGACTAATATCAGTAAAATATCATTACCTTTTTGAAAGAATAGTTCAGAGATAGAAAATGCCAGTAGGGAATCAAGAGCAAATAAAAAAACTAGAGCAAATTAGGAATAAATGGGAAGAAAAAAGATTATTTTATGAAAGTGAAGTTGTCAAATTTGGCAATTCAGGAAAAAAGTTTGAGCTGCAACAAGAAATTGACGAATGTAAAGAAAAGATTAAAGAAAAAAATCAAGAAATAGAATCATTAAAAAAAGATAATCAGTCGAAAAACAATCAGGTAGGTAATAGAGCTTCAACTTTGCCTATATCTGAAAATAGTGAAAGAAAGCCAAATATTGGAATTATTACAGCCCTACCTCAAGAATATGCAGCAGTAAAACAAATACTTGAAAATACCAAAAATATTTCATTCCCAGGACAAGGTGGAAGTCGGCAATATCTTCTGGGAGATGTTCCAACACATGATGAAGGAAAACATACTGTAGCTCTGTGTCTAGCAGCAATGGGAAACAATATGGCAGCAATTCGTGCTTCAGTTCTCCTTAAGCATTTTCCAGACCTTGAGTCGATCATTATGGTAGGAATTGCCGGTGGTATTCCTTACCCAGAAAAACCAAATGAACATGTTCGTCTTGGAGATATAGTTATCTCCAATGAAAAAGGCGTTATTCAATACCACTTTGATAAAGAAACAATTACAGAAAATATTCACAGACATCCCCCCAGACCTCCCAGTGCCTCTTTAATAGAAGGGGTTCAACTTCTTAAAGTGGATGAACTTACGGAAAAAAAACCTTGGCTCAAGTTTATTGACCAAGCACTCCTTCCAAAAGGTCAACAACGACCTTCATTTGAAACTGATATTCTTGTAAGTTCGACTAACTTTGAGCAAACGGTTGAGCATCCTCAAGATTCAAAGCGACAAAATGGTGAACCACGAGTGTTCCTTGGTCCCATAGCATCAGCGGATACATTGTTGCAAAATCCAATTAAAAGAGACGAGTTAAGAGATAAGTTTGGAGTAAAAGCTGTTGAAATGGAAGGTTCAGGTATAGCTGATGCCACTTGGAATTACGAAATTGGCTATCTAGTTGTACGTGGGATTTGTGACTATTGTGATTCAAACAAAAATGATGATTGGCAGCCTTATGCAGCAGCAGTTGCCGCTGCTTATACACGAGCTTTACTTGAATCAATGCCAGCCCCAAAGTTATAAACTCTCGGCTAAATCAGCTTAAAGCTGAGAGTACAAAAGATGCTATTACGAAAAAACACCATTCAAAATGGTAGTTGAAGTTAAGTGGTTCGGTCATGTTTCTGAATGCAAGTGGTCAATTTACAAAACTTGAAAAATTAAGATAATATTCAGGAAAGTAAAATGTTAAAAAATTATCAAGAGCAAACAAACAACCTAGAAGAAATAAAAAATAAATGGGATAAAAGAAGGTTGTTTTATGAAGGTGAACTTGTAAAATTCAATCATCGCCCAGGAGAAAAATTTCAGCTACAACAAGAGATTGATGAATGCAAAGAAAAAATTGAAGGAATAGAACAAAAAATAAAATTACTAAGACAAAAAAAATTACAAGAAAATACACTCATTTGGCAGAGACTATCTCAAGAAATGGAATATATTCCATTTCAAGACAAACCAATTGAAGAAGTTTTTGTTGCAAACAAAATAACTGAGCCAGTTGTTACCTCTCAGTGGCACGATTCGGTGATTTTATGGCTCTCTAAATTGACTCAAGAAGGTAGTCAACAAGAAGATTTAGAATTTGTTACTGCCGATAATGCAATGGATAGGTGGTTACGTCGTGATAGGTCACCAAAAGAGGCTCGTGCTTTAGCAGTATTTTTCTTGGAATACTTAGCAGAAGAACCTCCTCTAAAAGATGAAACAGTTGATCTAGTTCTTAAGACAGCTATCAAAAACCTCAACGAATATGATGGTCGTACTAGCAAACCAAACACCCAGATGGACAAGACATTCCATAAAGTCATGCAATCTTGCTTTGCCCAGCAATGTCACCATCAATTGCTACAAGGCTATATCCAAACTACTGGTGAAAGTCGGAGAGTAATTGGTTGTATTTTTCTCTATGAAATAGCAACAAATAGCGAAGTACTTAATACAGACAATGCCAATCGAAAATTAAATCCTCTTTTAGAACAGTTAACCACTGCCGACCTAGTTGAAGAACGGGTTGAGGCAGGACTGAGATTGGTTGAAGAGTTCTTTCACCCACATATATATAATATTCACCTAAGAATAGATTTTTTGCCTAACGAACTTTTGCATAGGGTGATCAAAATTTTATTTAGGGTCATCAGAACA
>JAAHHL010000416.1 GCA_010672185.1 Caldora sp. SIO3E6
ATTGCTAATTGCTAATTGCTCTCGAGAAACAAGGCAACAGGCAACGGGCAACGGGCAACAGGGAAAGATATTGTTTCTCTTATTCAATTGGGGGCGCAAGGCGCTCCTGAGGAGCTCTTCAGAAACTAAAAATGAAAATGGATGGCTGAATCCTTTGATATGAAACGTTTGCTGACTTCTTTTTAGGCCAGGAAAACTCTTATTCCTCCTGCCTCCTGCCTCCTGCCTCCTGCCTTCTAATGCTTATTACTTATTCAGCAGACCCAAGATACTTATCAACTGCACCACTGAACTCTTCGTAAGGCTTAGCACCGACTAGATGTTCTACCAGCTCACCACTCTTAAAAATTAGAATAGCAGGAATGCTACGGACGCCGTATTTTTTAGGGGTTTCTTGGTTTTTTTCAATGTCGAGTTTGACTACTTTCGCACGACCTTGATATTCCTCTGCTAATTGGTCGATTAAAGGACTAATCTTACGGCAAGGGCCACACCATGTTGCTGTGCAGTCCACTACAACTGGTCCTTCGTAGGTCAAAAGTTCGTCAAATTCACTTTCTTGGATTTGAGTTGCTGTCGTCATGAGTATTATTTTCCTTTGAATGTGGAATTAAGTGTAGTTTGCTATTTATTCAGTCATCAACTATCAGGCAAGACAAAAAGGCTAGGAGTAGGTATACCACCGGCATAAGGTAGGTGATTTCCAGGAAAAAATTTACCTGTCGTAGGGTGCGTTAGCGAAGCGTAACGCACCACATCACGGGTACAATTATTTTCAAAATTCGCCTAAAAACCTAAGACCTAATACCTAAAGCTGGTCTTCTTGATCAGTTTGAATAGTACAGTCAGAAGCTGGGTAAGCTACACAAGTTAGAACAAAACCAGTAGCAATTTGGTCTTCATCTAAGAATAGTTGATCTGATTGATCCACTTCCCCAGCAGTAATCTTGCCAGTACAAGTAGAACAAGAACCTGCTCGACAGGAAACAGGCAAGTCAATTCCCTGTTCTTCAGCAGCCTCAACGATATATTGGTCGTCAGGAACTTCGATAGTTTTGTCGAGTCCTTCGGCTTCGTTGATGAGTCTGACTTTGTAAGTTGCCATGAAATAATACTCCTTGTATGAGCAAAATAATTTAATAGATGATACCAAATCCGGTTACAATAAAGCAGTTTTGAGCAAACCGTGAAATCTTGCTCTGAGACGTTTCATGAAACGTCTCTACAATGTGGGCATAGCGGGTATATTGATACCGGATTTGGTATGAGCAGACAAGTTCTCTACTCTTGTATGAGCCAAAAAATATGGCTTTGGCTAACACCAATACTGAGTAAAGGAAAGCTTTTACAGTTGTTTAAATCTCTACAGACTGCCGTAGCGACTCCTGCAACATATTAGTCACTTGCTCGACAGTAAGATTAGCATCAATAGTTTTGAGAATGCTGGTTAAACTCAGCTATGATTGCCATCAAGTTGGGCTCAATTTCACTGGCTAATCCTGCCATTTTTTTGTAATCCATAATTTGATTAACACCCTGAAACAATTTAAATCCTTATCTGAAAAGAGTTTTTGCTCTTTTTTGTGTAACATTCCTCAGTGTACACCTTCAATCATCTCTTGTCTATATTTATCAAATATTTTAATTCTTTTACTTGTAACATCCCTCTAGTGGGGTCGCTTGGGTTACTTTACTGAATATTCATCTTTAAAAAAGAATAGGAAGAATACATTAATACTGCCCTGATGCTAAAATCTTTACCGCGTATAGGATATGCCCTGGTTTATACCTTTCAGTCATCACAAGATAACCATGTTTACTCACACTTACACGCAGATTTATAGGCTGAGTTTAGTTTTGCTCACTCTAATTCTCCTCTTTGTCGGGTCAGCCGATGCGATTGCTCTGGAACCCGACTATACTATTCCAGACGATCTGACTTCAGTAAAAACGTGGAGGCGCGGATACTCCGCAGACGAAGCACTCGAGTTTAGAAGAACCTATACTTATGAAGATTTTGTCAACACGGGAGATACCGGCGCTTACATGTTTAGCCGTCTCGGCGAACTTATACCGACAGCAACACTCTACCGTCAGGGCTCGGTTGCCAATCTTCCCAAGAAGCCTATGCCACAGATTGCCAACGTCACGGCAACCACTAAACTCGGAACCAAAACCTTAGGCGCTGCAATAAAGGACGAGCGATCGCGCCTGCGAGCCATTGCTGTCGTTCATAATGGTGAACTTGTTTTTGAGAAATACATCGGCATCAGACCTCAAGATAGTCACCTTTGGCAGTCCTGCTCAAAGACAATCTCGAGCTTATTGATTCATCTGCTGGCAGAGGAGAATTTAATCTCCCTCGACGTACCAGTTACGGAATACCTAGATGAATTAGCCGACACAGGTTGGAAGCAGGTGACCGTAGCTGATGTGCTGCACCACAAATCGGGCATGGATGTCGAAGAAAATAATGTGTCCGATCCATCGCATCCTGTCGCTCAGTTCTACAAAAGTGCTTTGGCGGCAAGGGGGGAACCCTCAGGCCCTTCGCAAGATGAGCTTTTGCGAGAGATTGACGTACTACAGGAGCCCGGACTGGCATTTCAGTATGGCAGTATAAACACGCAAATTTTGGGATTGCTCATCGAAAGAGTGACCGGAAAGCCGTGGAATGATGTCGCAAGCGAGCGGGTTTGGAGCAAGATAGGTATGGAGGGCGATGGGAAAGTGGCAATTACTTCTACCGGAGAGCTCCTTAATGGTGGTGTCATTGCTGGGCGTTTGCGAGATTTTGCACGCTACGGGATGATTTATACACCCAGTTGGAATGTTGTTGCGACAGAGTCTATTGTTTCAGACAGCTACCTTGGTAAGGTCTATGGGGCTGTGGATCAAGAGATTTTCAACAAAGGGTATATGGGTCAGCGCATGAACGACAACTTTGGATTTAAACCAGGAGAGTTGGGTGCATCGTACCAGTGGGATGCAGTGTTCCCAGACGGCGACCTTTACAAATCCGGTCGAAGCGGTCAGGCACTTTACGTTTCGCCGGAAACAGATACGGTCGTAGTCTGGTTTTCAACAACATGGCAGAGTTCGCTATGGTTGGAGGGTTATGCTCGAGAGATTGTCACGCAGATTTTCCGTAACTAACCTGATTTAACCCTTCATTAAAGAAGTTTCTTGGCTAATAAATCCCTAATCGAGAAAGTCTGAAACTGTTCTTGAGTACCGTGGTAGTTGAGTAAAATTTGGCAACTCCTTGCCTCCCCACAAACATAGCCCCCATCATTGCTGTGAAAGGGAACTAGTATTGCTTTCCCTAGTGCAGCGGGCGTGGAAATAACTGAGCAGCTAAAATCTCCTTGTCCTCCTTGTCCTCCTTGTCTCTTTTGAGGTGCTCAAGGATTTCCGCCTAACTGCACTAGTTTCCCCACTCCTTTTTTCGCTTACCTCAAACTGCGACTTGAAGATCCAACAGCTCCTGCAAGCTAGAAGTCACAACAGGAACCGAGAGATTACCATCAATCGTCTTGAGACAATGGCGGCTCTGGTAAAATTCAATTAAATTGATAGGGGCAGTCTGCTTAGGATAAACTTCTAGACGTTGAGCTAGTTTTGGTTGAGTATAGTTTTGGTCACCTTGTCCTAACATTCTCTTGAGCAAGGTATTGAGGGAAACTTCAAAATTGATTACCCAATCATAGCGTTGACCAATTTCTTGGAGTAGTTGCTCCAAAGCCTGAGCTTGGGATAAATTTCGGGGAAATCCATCTAGTACCCAACCTCTTCTCGCATCGGATTGGTTCAAACGCTGGCGAAGGAGTTCAATGAATAGGGTATCCGGCACTAGTTTTCCTTGCTTCATAAAACTTTGAGCTTTCAAACCCAAAAACGTTTCCTGAGCGATCGCCTGACGTAAGATATCACCAAGAGCAAGATAGGGAAGCTGCCAGTATTCAGCTAGAATAGTGGCTTGGGTTTCCTTACCTGTTCCAAAAGGTCCGAGAAAGATTAATCGCATTACTTATAATTTAGGAATTGATAAACTACCAAATAAAGTTGTTTAACTAAAATAGTTATGGCTGCTGAAGAGTTAAACTGGTACACAGTTACAGAAAGACTAGAACAAGGTCGGAGAGCGAAAGCTGCTCAAGGTGGTTATGCCGGTTACGGTTCCCCAGCTTTTGGTCAACAATCCCTAGGTGGTGAATTAGTAGAAAACCAATCAGAACAACAGGTTATTGAGTTAATTCGCCGTCACCATAAATCCGGTAAATCCCTACAGCAGATAGCAGATTGGCTCAATCAACAGGGACATAAAACCAAACGTGGTTATCAGTGGAAACGAATCTCAGTTAAGCGGGTTCTTGACAGACTTTATGGCAAAACCCCTAGATTCTCTGGAGTCTCTGGCATTACAAAAAATAGCACCCAGGGAACTTCGGAGCAGGGGAAGTAAAATATACAACTCGAATCCAACAATTTAGACAATTGACTGTTTGCAGTTTCCTCTCTAGAAAATCAAGGCTACCAACTTCAGGTGGGCTCCTTTCAAAAAGCAAGCATTTCAACCTTTAGTAACCGGAGCTAATCGTAGTCTATAAATTTGTCCCAATCTACGCTGGCAGCCCAAAGAACTTACCCATCTGTTATTAAGCACAACTAGGCAAGTAGCTTGCCATAACCTTTTTTTCGCTACAATAATTGCAATGTAAGGATTACATTACTTGTGAGTGTAACTTTTCTTTATAATATACCTATGTAGGTGTAATGTAAATATTTTTCAAAACCTTGAACTTGCTTTCGTGTAACATCCGTCTTTTGATGGGAGATGGGGGTGTGGGGAGATAAGGGAGACAAGGGAGACAAGGGAGACAAGGGAGTGTGGGGAAATAAGGGAGACAAGGGAGACAAGGGAGACAAGGGAGACAAGGGAGTGTGGGGAAATAAAGGAACATTTTCACTCACCAATTCCCAATTCTCAAACAACAAACAACAAACAACCAACAACAAACAACAAATGACAAACAACCAAAACCATGCAACTTGATAATCCCCTGATCCGTGCTCCAGCCTTAGAAGACACAATTGATTTTCATCCCCTCATTGTTGCACCCAACACGTTGCTAGTAGAAGTAATCGCTTTAATCAGTCAGGCACGAGGCAGCAGTTGCTCACTACCCAATGTGGAATCCCTATCAGATTCCAAACCAATTACTAGTACTCGCTCTAGTTGTGTCTTAGTGATGCAAGATGAACGATTGCTGGGTATCTTTACTGAGCGGGATATCGTCAAACTCACAGCTAATGGTACGAATTTTGCTGGGGTAAAGGTTAGCGAAGTTATGATACAGCAAGTAGTTACCTTACCTCAAGCTGCGGCTCAGGATATTTTCGCTGCTCTATTTCTGTTTCGTCGCTATCGGATTCGTCACCTACCGATTGTGGACAATTACGGTAAACTAGTCGGTATCGTTTCGCCAGAAAGTATACGTCGGGTGTTGCGTCCGGCAAATCTCCTCAAGTTACGGCGAGTGTCAGAGGTGATGAGTCGGGAAGTAGTTCATGCCCCATTGACAGCTTCAGTCCTAACTTTAGCGCAGCTAATGACCAAAAAACGAGTTAGTTGTGTTGTAATCACGGAGGGAGATGAGGAAGAGCGGTTGCTGCCGGTGGGGATTGTCACTGAGCGGGATATTGTACAATTTCAGTCTTTACAGCTAAATCTCTCCACAACCGAAGCTCAGGTAGTTATGAGTACACCCCTATTTCTTCTGAACCCTGAGGATTCTTTATGGACTGCTCATCAAGAAATGCAACAGCGGCATGTGCGGCGCTTAGTGGTGTCTTGGAATTGGGGACAAAGGCTAGGTATCGTTACTCAGACTAGCCTACTGCGAGTATTTGACCCGATGGAAATGTATGGCATAGTAGAAACTCTACAACAAACAGTCCAGCAACTGGAAGTAGAACGCTTACAAAACGTCAATGTTCAATCAAGACAACCAAAGCCTCAAGGTTTAAATTCTCCACCACAGCTGGAAGTTATTAATAGTAACCACAACCAACTGACTGATACGACACATCAACAACTTTCTACTCTCCTATCCACGATTCAAATTTCTCTGGAGAGCCTAGTTAAAGAACCCAACCTATCCCCAGAGTTACGGCAGAGTAGGCTTAATGCCGTTTTAGCCGATATTCAGCAGATGCGTAACCTTATGCAAAGTCCTCTACAAAAATTTGTTAACTAGGGTTTGGGAGAATAAGTAATAAGTAATAAGTAATAAGTAATAAGCAGTAGTAGGACTTCAGTCCAAAAAGAAGCAAGCCCTAACTAGGGTCTGCTGAATAAGTAACAAGTAACAAGTAACAAGTAATAAGTAAGAAGGAATGCAGCATTTATCCGCTGTATCCCCCAAAGTTACCCAGGGATTTTCCGGGTCGATGCCAGGTTTTTG
>JAAHHL010000417.1 GCA_010672185.1 Caldora sp. SIO3E6
TAAACCAAACAACTAGAGGTAATTGAAACACCTTATACTAGTATTGACTCGCTTCAAGTTACCAGGGGTCGAGCCGTATTTATCGCTGGTTCAGCAACCGCACCCAATGCAGTAGTGCAGTTGAATATAGCGACAAGGGAAATAACGGTGCTGCGAGAGTCAACGAAGTTGGAAATTAGTCCAGGATATCTCTCCACACCCCAAGCGATCGCTTTTCCTACGGAAGAGGGACTCACTGCCTATGGCTTTTTCTACCCTCCCCAAAACCAAGACTATCAAGCATCGACAGGAGAAAAACCCCCCCTAGTAGTTAAAAGTCATGGTGGTCCAACCGCAGCAACTTCGAGTACATTTAGTTTGAAAATTCAATACTGGACTAGTCGCGGCTTTGCTTTCCTGGATGTTAACTATGGTGGTAGCACTGGCTATGGCAGGGAATATCGAGAGAGACTTAGAGGTAAGTGGGGAATTGTCGATGTTGATGACTGCGTTAATGGTGCTAAGTATCTAGCTGAGCAAGGATTAGTAGATGGAGAGCGTTTAGCGATCGCTGGTGGTAGTGCGGGAGGTTATACTACTTTAGCTGCTCTCACTTTCCGAGATGTCTTTAAAGCAGGAGCTAGTTACTACGGCGTTAGTGATTTAGAAGCTTTAGTAAAAGATACCCATAAATTTGAATCCCGCTACTTGGATGGCTTGATTGGACCCTACCCAGAACGTAAAGATCTTTATGAAGCGCGATCGCCTATTCATTTTACTGATCAACTCTCTTGTCCGGTGATTTTCTTCCAAGGACTAGAGGATAAAGTTGTACCACCTAATCAAGCGGAAATGATGGTGAAAGCTTTGAAGGCAAAGGGATTAACCGTTGCTTATGTTGCCTATGAAGGGGAGCAGCATGGTTTCCGTCGTGCTGAGAATATCAAGCGTACTCTGGATGGGGAGTTTTACTTCTACTCCCGGATTTTTGATTTTGAACCAGCGGATAAAAAGGTCGAATTGAGAATGGAGAATTGAGAATTGAGAATGGAGAATTAAATTGTACATATTGTAGGGGCGGGTTTAGCGACAAAACCAACCCATTTGACTGTAATATTCCGATCAAAACCCGCCTAACGCCATCCCCAGATCCTCAACAAGCGATCGCCCACACTACCAACTTACAACTCTTTGGATATTAAAGCCGCGAAGTTACTGTATATTTTGGGCATCTAATTCAGATTATGCGTGAATTGGGAATTGCCTCGATCCATCTGCTCTTGGTAGAATAATCCCATTATCCATTATCCATTGTTCATTATCAATTATTGAACAGCTATCAGCGCTAAAGTCATCCACCATGTACCAGTTGCAATCTCTGGAGGAAGCACTTAAACATTTCTTCGGTTACGATACCTTTCGCCCAGGACAGCGACAAATAGTTGAAGAAGCTCTACAGAACCGAGATTTACTGGTTATTATGCCTACTGGTGGTGGTAAATCTCTGTGCTTCCAACTACCAGCGCTACTGAAACCGGGGTTAACAGTAGTCGTATCTCCTCTAATTGCCCTGATGCAAGACCAGGTGGCGGCGCTGCAAGATAACGGTATTGGGGCAACATTCCTCAATAGTAGCCTGAGTTTCCCAGAAGTGCGATCGCGGGAACAAGCGATCCTCAAGGGTAAAATTAAGCTTCTCTACGTGGCTCCAGAGCGTTTGCTGGCAAGTAAATTCCTGCCATTTTTTGACACAGTGCGAACACAAATTGGCGTTTCTGCCTTTGCGATTGATGAAGCTCATTGCGTTTCCGCCTGGGGACACGACTTTCGTCCAGAATATCGGCAGATGAGACAACTGCGCCAGCGTTACCCAGATATTCCCATGCTGGCTCTGACTGCCACAGCAACAGGAAGAGTGCAACAGGATATTATCCAACAGCTGACACTGCGCCAACCAGGAATTCATATTGCCAGCTTCAACCGTACCAACCTCTACTACGAAGTTCAACCCAAACAGCGCCAAGCTTATAACCAATTATTACGACAAATCCGCTCCCACAAAGGTTCCGGCATTGTCTACTGTCTCAGCCGTCGCCAGGTGGATGAAATTGCTTTCCGGTTACAAAATGACCAGATTGCTGCCTTACCTTACCATGCGGGGATGAGTGATGAAGCCAGAGCCACCAATCAAACCCGTTTTATCCGGGATGACGTGCAGATTATGGTAGCCACTGTCGCCTTTGGTATGGGTATCAACAAACCAGATGTACGCTTCGTGATCCACTACGACTTACCCCGTAACCTGGAAAGTTATTACCAAGAGTCAGGAAGAGCTGGACGAGATGGGGAGATAGCTCATTGTACCCTTTTCTTCGGCACTGCTGATATCCCCAGACTTGACTATATTATTAACCAAAAACCTGACCCCCAAGAACAGCGGGTGGCTCATCAGCAGCTGCGTCAGGTAATCGACTACGCCGAAGGTACGGACTGTCGTCGTACAATTGTCCTGCGCTACTTTGGCGAACGATTTACCGGCAATTGCGATAAATGTGATAACTGTCGCCATCCCAAACCAGTAGAAGATTGGACCATTGAAGCCCAAAAGTTCCTATCCTGTGTGGCTCGTTGTCGAGAAAGATTCGGCACAACTCATATTATTGATGTGCTGCGGGGTTCGAGGAAGAAAAAAGTTGAGCAGTATGGACATCACCTGCTTTCTACCTATGGTATCGGCAAAGATAAAACAGCAGATGCCTGGAAAATGCTCGCGCGATCGCTTTTGCACCAAGGTTTAATGGACGAAACTACGGATGGTTACCGGGTGCTAAAGCTCAATAAACGGAGTTGGGAAATACTGCGTAAACAACGTCAGGTGCAAATTGCCGTCAACCCCACACCAACAGCTAAGACCATAACAGATAATAACCCCAGAAAAGCAGAAGTAGAACTATTATTTGAGAAACTCTACCGATTACGCAAACAGCTAGCCGATATCCAATCAGTTCCTCCTTACGTGATTTTTGCCGATTCTAGCCTCAAAGTTATGGCGCGAAACAAGCCCAAAACTATAGAAGAATTCGCCCAAATCTCTGGCGTTACCAAATACAAAGTCTCCCAATATGGGGAGCAATTTATTTCAGAAATCCGTGCTTTTTGTCAGGAACAACAGTTACCAGTACCTCTTCCTGCTGATACCCATATCAAGACTCTGCAACTGTACCAGCAAGATTTAAGTGTAGCAGAAATTGCCGAAAGAAGAGGTTTTACTTCCAGAACTATTATCAATCATCTGAGTGAACTGATTGAGATGAAGCAGCCGGTAGATTTAAATCGATTAGTATCTCCAGAGCAGCAAGAGCCCATAATTAAGGCGATTCAAACTGTTGGTGATGGCTCTCTTAAAACCATTCGTGAACACTTAGGAGAAAATTACGACTATCCAGAGATTCAATTAGTAAGGGCTTGGTGGCGGCGGGAACGTTAGGATTTTGTTGTTGGTTGTTGGTTGTTGGTTGTTGGTTGTTGGTTGTTGGTTATTTGTTGTTGGTTGTTGGTTGTTGGTTGTTGGTTGTTGGTTATTTGTTGTTGGTATTGTAGGGGCGGGTTTAGGGATAATCTAGACCATTTGACCCGAATATTGGGATCAAAACCCGCCCAACACTGTCCCCAATTAATGCAACCAATCCCTAGGCAATTCCACCTTTCTCAATATAGCCAATTTTCCACCCTGAAAGTATAATATCATCTAGTGGCAATAGCCCTTCATCTACATCAGGAAAATTGTCTGTAATTTCTGGCAATGTAGAAAGTAGTGACAGTATTGAACTGTGACCAATAGGTTCAATAATTAATCGATTACCTTCTTTGCGTAACAAAATCTCTTTACCAGGTAAGGCAAATTCCTTGGGAATGGTTATAACTTGATTTTGTCCGTTGTGATCTAGGCAAACATGATATGAGTTTGGCATAGAGAATTCAGAATACAGTAATTGCTTGCAATTGTATTTTACTCACATCTTGCACCAACTCTGATAACCCACCTTGGGTTCAAACCCAAGGCTAATAGCTTGCATTCATCTAAAGACGACTGCACAAGGATTTCAGTCCACTTGAGTGGACTTTTGCTATTAGCCGTGGAATTAATTCCACGGTGGTTTTGGAGCTTGTTGAGAATGGTGCAAGATGTGAGTTTTACCAGCACCTGCCCAGCGATCGCTTTCTCTTATACATTGGATAAAGTGCGATCGCCTACGACACCAACTTGCACTGATCGTACCTAGTAACTGGGATAGCTCAAGATCCCCGACTTCTCGGTTCAAACTGTAATTAACAAAGACAAACCGGTAGAAGAAGTCGGGGATCTAGTATCTGAATGTGGGATTGGTATCGGTTTCAGTACAGAGTTTAAAACAGGCTAGAAGCCTGTTCCACAGGAGCAATTTTTAATTTTCAATTACTTGTATGAGGCATTGCTTCGATAAGTGCCCGAAGCACTTTATTTACTGCCTCCGGTGTGGAAAAAACCTCAGCAACATCCTGATCCAAAACTACTACTGTTAGTTCTGGCTTTCCACTACGATGGGCAAATCGGTTGGGCTTTGCCTTTTTATAATCAAACTGGTACTCTGGCAAAAGCTCATCTTCAGAGTTTGCTGGGTGATCAAAAGGCGTTTCGTTCATAATCTTCTCGCTCTCTTCGAGTGACAGGACGGGCACTAATGATACGAATTGCACTCTTACGTTCAGTATAGCTGACTAATAACACGCGATTGTTACAGGAGTGACCAATAATAATTTCCCGATGCTCATTTACTGAATGAGCCTCATCATCAAAAATTAGAGCCAGTGGATTGTCGAAAACTGTCTTGGCTTCTTCAAAGCTCACACCATGTTTCTTTTGGTTGCTATCTGCTTTGGTTTTGTCCCATTCAAACCTCATGTCTAGATCGTCATTTTTACATTTCTATGTTACTGGATTTTGGACACACAAGGTCTCAACCTAGGGCATTAACTCTCTTCTTATGGAACTGGCATCGGTGTCAGTGCGATCGCCTACGACACCAGCTTGCGTTGATCGTGTCTAGTACCTATCCCATTTCCTGATTAAGATGTATCTGGTTACTGGGAGAGCTCAAGATCCCCGACTTCTCGGTTCAAACTGTAATTAACAAAGGCAAATCGGTAGAAGAAGTCGGGGATAAGGTAAGCTTTCTCTTGTAGTTAGGTAAAGTGCGATCGCCTGCGACACGATAAAGCTTAATTAGGAGGAACAGTTTTGCCGTCTTCATCTGCTGACAGAAAAGGTAAGAGGTAGTTCATAAGATTGTCTTTTGAAATCGATAATCCTATGAAATCCTGAGGCAAACTGCTCTCGGAGCGAAGGGAGCCCTAATTTGTGCCTAATTTGTGCCTAATTTATTTTCCTCGCTAACTTGTCACTAACTTGAGTTATACAGTAGAAAAAGTCGATATCATGTAACGATAGTCCGAGCCGCTTTCTCATCAATGAATCATGCCCCGATCGCTCCGAGTTTCCCCATCGTGGGTTGAAAAAGTGAAACGTGCTGTTCCCAGAAATGGCTTTCCTCGCCAGGTAGATTTGGCGGTCGAGTTGGGATTAGCATCTGATACAGTGCGCAAATTCCTCAATGGAAGACCAGTTGGCTGTGATAATTTTTTGGAAATCTGTCGCGTGTTGGCATTGGAAGCAAAAGAGATTGCCATTGAGTTGAATGGGGAACTAGAGATTGCCGAGGAGCAGAATTTAGTCAAGTCTGGGGAGATGAAATCAGAAGGAGTCGTCTCCAAGCCTACTAAATTTCCAGCAGAAGCAGAGTTTCTTACCCCTGAGTTGTATATCGAACGACCCCCCATCGAAGCTCAGTGTTACGAGGCAATTTTACAACCAGGAGCCCTTATCCGCATCAAGGCTCCCAAGCAGATGGGCAAAACTTGGTTGATGGATAAGATTTTAGGGGATGCGGCTAGAGAGGGTTACAGAACAGTACCCTTAAATCTTCTCAGGGCAGATCATTCAGTAATTGCTCATCTAGATCAATTTTTACGTTGGTTTTGTGCCAGAGTTAGTCGGCAACTGCAATTACCCAATCGGCTGGCGGATTTTTGGGATGAAGATTTGGGTAGCAATGATAACTGCATGAGTTACTTTGAGGATTATTTGTTAGCTGAGATAGATACGCCTATAGTACTGGGTTTAGATAATGTTGACCGGGTTTTTCCCTACCATACCGTTGCACCAGACTTTTTTGGTCTGCTACGAGCCTGCCATGAAGCGGGTAACAGGGGGGAAATCTGGCAAAATTTACGTTTGGTGGTAGCTCACTCTACAGAGGTTTATATCCCACTCAATATCAATCAGTCTCCCTTTAATGTAGGACTACCGATTGAGTTGCCAGAATTTAGTCCTGAGCAAGTGCAGGAGTTGACGCTAAAACATCAACTTG
>JAAHHL010000418.1 GCA_010672185.1 Caldora sp. SIO3E6
TGGGGAGTAACTAACTCTCCCGGTAAACTCCCTGCCACATACAGCCGCAACAAATGCCAATCCCGCGCTTTATCCTTAATTAATGCTTGATAGGTACAAGCTACTGCCTCTGTTACCCCTTTCCCTGCCGCCAATCCCTGATATAAAGTTGCCGCTGCTGTCGTGGCATCAGTATCTAATACCGAATTTCCCCAACTCAAAACTGCTTTGGCTCCAGCCTCCAGTAACTCTTGTGCCATAGAAGGCACTGCACCCGACTGTCCAGCTTGCCCTGTGCGGCAACCGGAGAGGAAAATTAACTTGGGTAGTTGAAACTGTAGCTCCCTAGCCAAATCTTCAGCGGTAGCCAAGTAAGCTTCCCCGGTTTCCGTCTCCGTCAAAAACCGAGGTTCTCCCTCCTCAAACCCAGCATGTCCCGTCAGGTGCAATATATCAAAATATTCCTTGCCGTAATCTTCAACTAAATAGCCCAACTCCGTCAAACAACCACTTTCCTCCACCGTCAACGCCAAAGGTTGCCGCGCCGTCGCCTCCAGAATCCTTGCCTCTTCTTTCTCATAATCGAGCACTGATTTCAAACCCAAAGGAGAAGTTGCCATAAACAACAAATTCAGCGCCCGATTTTCCGGTGTTGCCGCCACCGATAACTTGGATGTTGCACCTGCCACCCAGCGCACCGGCACTATCCCCGGCAACCTTCCCACCAAAAAACCCTTACCATCGTGCAGTACTTCCCAAGGGAGATGAGCCAGTTTCTCTGTTGCGGCAATTGCCAACACTACCCCTGCTCGCTGATAAGGCTGCAACAATCGCTCCAACCACCGTTCCTTACTATCCAACCAGCGATAGAGTTTTTGTCCAGTTACCGTATAATCCATCGCTAGCCTGACATAATAGTCTTGTTCAGCCAGCTTAAGCAACTCAGCAATTTCCTCCAGAGGCAACCTCCGAGACTGATACTGATGAGGATTGTCAGAAAAATACCGTAGTTCGACGTAATTATCCTGAACTAATTTCAGGTCAAGGTGGAGGATTTTCACGGTTTTTTTAGCTATCAGCTGTCAGCTTTTTTTAATTCAATCGTAGCTAAAGTATCTCATTGCTAACAACCTAAGACATATTTGTAGCTTTTAGCTATCAGCTGTCCAAAATTTGCTTAATTTGTTCAACTGTGGCATCTTTCAACAACAATCGCTTA
Source organism: Caldora sp. SIO3E6 (assembly GCA_010672185.1). Classification (GTDB taxonomy): domain Bacteria; phylum Cyanobacteriota; class Cyanobacteriia; order Cyanobacteriales; family Coleofasciculaceae; genus Caldora. Next base: position 1,199 of record JAAHHL010000418.1, read on the forward strand.
CCACTCCGAGACACTAGCAGCACCTTATCAATTTTTTTACCAGACTTACCCTTTTTGTATTCCTGATACCACTTACGAATTTGCTCAGCGATCGCGATCGTACCACCAACAATCCCGACAATAGCACCAATTGTTGCTAAAGTGACCTCTTTATCATCTTCAGCAACAGCATCCCAATTTCCGGACAAGCCCTCAATCGAGAATAACTCAGTTGTTGCTGCAACTGCATCCTCTCCTTGAACTTCAAATTGAATATCTGCCATAGTTTGTATTTTTCATCCTTTGGTTATCGTTTAACCCATTGTAAGGGGGTTTGTAGAGGAATTTGTAGGGGCGGGTTTAGGGCAAAACTAACCCATATTACCCGAATATTGCAATCAAAACCCGCCCAATACCGTCCCCGTTTAACGCAACCAATCCCTAAATCATCAATAAGCGATCGCCTGCACATGCGTAGCGCATCACATTCATTCTACCCATTCGCAGTTGCGGTTTGGGGATAATTTTGTTGATCGTATAGTTATCAACAGGGCGGGTTTTGTGCCAAAATTATTCTCAAATGGGTTAATGGTGACCCTAAACCCGCCCCTACGAATATGCGAAATTTTATCCTAATCTCTAATTCCCAATCTGCAATTCCCAACCTGACGAATCCTGTAGAAACAAGGTTGTTTATTGCCAGATGAGCTGCCTTGTTTATTAAAATTCAAACACTAATGACGATTTTCCCTACCACCTGCCTCTGTTCAAGTTGGCGAATAGCGATGGGGACTTCACTTAGGTTGTAGCACTGTTGGATCAAGGGGGTGATCTTGCCTGCTACCATCAATTCCCTCAATGTGACGAGATCTTGTTGATTCGGTTTGGAAATTAAGCATTTCACCTTGCGGCGACTTGTTCTCGAAATCCAAGCTCCCAGCAGCATCGCTTGGAAAAATTGACTGTTCGCCCCGCCAACCATAACATAGGTTCCCTCAGTTGTCAATGCTGGTAGATAATCGAATACTGAACGGTAGGCTGCTGCATCCAGAATCAGGTCGTAACACTGTCCATTTTTGGTAACATCTACTTGGGTATAATCAATAACGTGATCTGCACCAAGCGATCGCACCAGATCCATTTTTTTTGAGCTGCATACAGCGGTTACCTCAGTAGCAAAGGCTTTCGCAATCTGTACTGCAAACGACCCCACACCACCGGATGCACCATTAATCAACACCTTCTGTCCCGACTGAATCTCACCAAAATCCCGCAAACCCTGCAACGCGGCAACCCCTGCGCCAGGAATAGCGGCAGCTTCTTCAAAGGTTGTGGCAGACGGTTTCAGCACCAATACATCTTCTGTAGCACAGACGTACTCGGCAAAGGCTCCGAAACCACACTCAGACAAGTCTCCAAAGACCTCATCACCCGGCTTAAACTGCGTGACATCTTTGCCAATGGCTTCAATCTTGCCTGCGACATCAAAACCAAGGATCTTGATTTTTGGCTTGAGTAGACCCCCAAACATAAGACGGATCAGGAATGGAGTACCTCGCATCAGATGCCAGTCCCCAGCATTAACCGACGTAGCATAAACTCGTACTAGGACACCATTGTCTGGTACAACAGGCTTGTCAACTTCTTCCAGACTCAACACATCCGTTGAACCGTATTCTGTCTGGACAATTGCTTTCATTTTATCATCCCTGAAGTTTCACTTGTAAATTTGCAAAGTAGAAAGAAATGATATAGCAGTTATCGCATCCGTGAGATACATCTCCTATTCCCTATTCCCCATTCCCTATTCCCAAACTAGATATCTGTCAGCAATCTTGCCTTTCTTAAAATAAAAGTAATCACTCGCTCCTTCCGGGAAATAATATCTGCTGTAATTTCCATGCCGGGTTCGATGGCATGCTGATTTGAGGTAGAGTCATCGGTTGGGGAGCCACCTTTAACAAGATAAGACCTTTCCGGCATAATTACTACCTCATAGTAAGCAGTAGCTCCACCTACACAATTTTGATTGCAGGGAAGAGTATCGGGAGTCATTTCAACCACTGTTCCTTGGAGAGTGCCATAGTCAGGATAGGGATAAGCCGATACCTGCATTTGTACTGTTTGCCCGGTTTTTACTTTGCTAATATCTTGTGGATATACCTGTGTTTTGACAACTAAAGGGGAATCACTCGGAACAATGTGAGCGATCGCATCTCCAGAATTAACTCTTTGTCCAGAATTTCGTTCTAATTTCAGGATTGTACCAGTAGCAGGAGCACGTACTACGCTTTTGCTAATTTCTGCTTCAATGGTTTGTAACTCGTTTTGCCAACGACGAAGACTGCCATTGGTTTCATTCAACCTTTTTCTGAGGTTCTGGCGCTGAGTAGACAACTGCTGAGCCTGTTTTGGCTGCTTTTTGGCTATTGTTACCAAAGCTCTTTCGATAATAAAGTCAAGTTTATCCCCCGGTTGCTCGGAGGATGTTGCTCCAGCCTGAGTTAATATCCTTTGATTGAGAACTTCGAGTTGAGCTTTAGTCTGAGCGAGTTTGATTTCATCTTCCTGAATGTTCGCCTCACGGGAATTCTTGGCAGCTTCTAAACGACTGAGATTGGGGTTGTTGATATAAGCAATTACCCCTCCTGCTTCCACAACCTGGTTTTCCTTAACTTCAATACTCTTGATGTCTCCTTGGGTTTCAGCTTGAGTGATTTGTACCTCTCCAGCAGGACGAACATTTCCCATTGCCCTCACCTTGACGTTATACTCAATCGCCGAAGCAAGAACAACAGCTGCGCCAAAAGTACCTACCAAAAACATGCCACCTAATGTCATCCAGCGACTAATCGGTGGCAGAAATTCGTCATCCTGGAGTGGTTGGAGTGAATCTAATTCAGGCTTGCTAAACATAAGAAAAAAGGCAGAAGGCAGAAGGCAGAGGGCTCCAAGGAAAGAAGGCACAAGAAAGAAGGCAACTTTCCTTACTTTTTTCCAGCAACCTAAATTACACTTCACCAGCTGAAGGTAAAATCAGGATTTAACCGGTTCTACTTTCCTCCTGTTGCCCGTTGCCTACTTACAAAACATCCCAATGAAAAGCCTATCCTTACTCAGTTGTCTCCTCAGCCTAAGCATCTTAGGCACAACTCCCCTCCTCGCTACCATAATTTATCCTGCTCCCGCCATTGCTGACGATTCTTCTGTTATTCGGAAAGTAGTGCTATTTGACTTGTTCCAAAGAGGGGAATTTTCTGGTATTACTCCTGAAGTGACCAAAATCACTTTTTTTGAATCCTATGCTCTGGCTCACTGGTTTTGGGGACAAGGTGGAGGAGAAACCTTGCTTATCAAAGAAAATAATAAGTGGCGAACCGTTGTTGCTGCTAGTGGAGCTTTACACCCTAGTACTCTTGTTCGCTATGGCATTCCCCGTGATACTGCTCGGACTATAATCAATCTGGATCGCGGCGCACCAGAGGAATCCCTAGCGGTAGCGGAACCTTTTATTCCGGTATTGCCTCAGCTTCAGCAACAAACCGATGTGCTTATTCTCTTACCCAGTGAAATACCCCTCAGAGGAGCACCTATATATGTAAGTTCCCAAATTGAGAATAATCAATACCAGCTAAATCTAGAACTCAATAGTAAATGTAGGGGAGTAATTTCTTGTACTATTGGTTCCTTCTCCGCTGAACCAGTGGGTCAGTTATATTATGTTGATGATCCCTTCACTAAAGAAGTAGATCTCGCCAAAGGTATTCAAGGTTACTTCATCCCCAGCAGATGCGATGGTATCTCCCGCCGCACTGAAAGTGGTTTTTCTTGTAGACCATCTACCATTGAATGGGTATGGGAAGGTTCTATTTACAGAATTTCCTTAAGAGGAGTTGGCAGGAATGTCAGCGAAGAGGAAGCAATTATCAGTGCAATTGCGAATTCAGCGATAGAAGCAGGACCTCGTTAATGGATAATTGATAATTGATAATTGATAATTAACCTAACACCTAACACCTAACACCTAATAGAATTGAAATAATTAGATGTAGGCTTGAGGGGGAAATTAATGGCAACTCTCACAACTCTGACACGCAAAGACCTGGAGAAACTCCAAGCAGAGCATCCTGAGTATCGCATGGAGTTAGTAGACGGGAATGTTACGATTATGAGTCCATCAGGGTATGAATCAGATGAAGTAGCTGCTGAAGTAGTTAGGGTATTGGGTAATTGGACTAGACCCCGTAAGTTAGGAAGGATAACTGGTTCAAGTGCAGGTTTTGAGCTGCCTAATTCTGATGTGAGAGCGCCTGATGTTTCGTTCGTACTGGCAGAACGGATGCAGCGTACCTCCCGTTCTTTTGCAGAACTGGCTCCCGATTTGATGGTTGAGGTTAAGTCTCCCTCTGATTCTATGAAGGCTCTTAGGAAGAAGATTCAGGGTTTCTTATCTCAAGGGACAAAGGTTGGTATTCTGATTAACCCAGAGAAGCACAGGGTTGAGATTTATCGCCCTGGTGAAGAGGTGGTGGTTTTGGGTGATGGTGATGTTCTGAGTATTCCGGATTTGCTTCCGGGTTTTGAGGTGGCAGTTTCTGATTTGTGGTCACCTGAGTTTTAAAGCTATTGGCGAATTGATATCAACTACCTATGGCTTAACCAGCTTGCTCCAGCAGCAATAATTTCAGCCAAAATACTAACAAAACGAAATAAGGCTACGATACTGAGAATTACGGCAACAGGAAAATGCGGTTGCAGTACAGCTAGGGCAGTTGCCTCGAATACCCCTAAACCTCCAGGACTAGGGATAATTAGACCTAATAACCAGGCTAAACTAAAGGCAGTAAATAACAGTAATATTTGATTAGATTGTACAGTAGTTAATGTGCCAAAAGTAATCAAGAATCCAGTTCCTCGCAATCCTAAAAAAGTTAGCTCCCCCAGCAAAGGAACTAAAGGATAATGTTTAATTTGAACAACTTGATTGCCAGTAGCTTGTCCTTTTAACCGATGCAAAAATTTGAGCAAGGGGTTTAAGAAACGAGGGTGAACTGACAACAAAACCACCGCTAAACTGAGAATCTGTAATCCCCAAGTGAGGACATTATTGTGAGCTTCTACCCAACCTAGCTGAGTACCAGTTAAAGCAATCAATAAAGCAGCCGCAGCCATCAATAGTGGCTCTAGTAAAACACTGATAGTTGCAGCACCTAACTCACCACCGACATCAATCACTGCCCGAATGCGACCATAGAAGTGCCAA
>JAAHHL010000419.1 GCA_010672185.1 Caldora sp. SIO3E6
TGATTTGCAACTAGAGCAATTGATTACCCCCGCTTTTGTGACAACAGGTTGATATCGATTGTTCTCCCCCAGCAAGAGCATCCCATTTTGGCAGAAATACCATCTTCTCCAGCTCCCTCAGCTTCCTCAGCTCCCTCAGCTCTCTCAGCTTCCTCAGCTTCCTCAGCTCCCTCAGCTCCCCCTATTAGGTAGGCAACTGGCAAACTGCCAAGCTTTCTGAGTCCATGCTTCATTGAGTAACAGAGCATCGGAAATTGGTGTTGTGGACTCGAATGGATGAGGTGGTTCTTGTAAAAAGGGAGCAGAACCTTTTTCGTGAGACTTCACCAAATTGACTATCCAGGGCAAAAAGTCCAAAATTTCTTCAGGCAATAGGATTAGCTCGAAGTTCCAACCTTGATTAATCCCTTGACAGTCTTTGCTCCATTTAGTTGTTGCAACTATACCAGTACCTTTGTTGACAAACATTCGTAGAATAAATGGACGTTCAGGAAGTAAATCATCAGGTGCTGTGTAAACACAAATCCGTAAATAATTTAAGAGTTTATTGTCATCTATCCAATAAGCAGTAGGAAGATTACCCATTGATGAATTATTAGGAGTAATACTCACCTGTACTGGCATTGCCACAGCAAAGAGAGAGTAAAACTCACGCCTTAATTGAGAAACAATGCTTATTGCTTTTGGGGTCATACTTAACTCAAGCTCTTAGGAACACAACCAACAATGGAAATAACCAGATTTAATCAGGCAGCTTCCTTTAAAACCTTTTTTTCCTGTTGCGATAAAGCCTCCTCAGTTGCTTATGTCTGGCAATTTCTTTACGCTTACGTTTTTGAATAGGTGTTTCAAAATAACGATGCTTTTTCATGTCAGGAAAAATTTCCGCCTTGGAAACTTCTCGCTTAAATCGACGTAGGGCTGACTCAATATCTTCATTTTCACCTACAGTCACTTTGCTCATTTTGTTTCCTCAATGGGGATTAACGAAGAAGTAAGGAGTTCAGGATGTAAGAAAAACGGGTTATTATTCCCTTCTTCTTCTGTAAAGATCTCGCTAATATCCTCTATAGTGACTTGGTAAGCAAGGTTGCCAATATAAATTGACATTATTTATTTCCGGAATTAATCAAGTATAGAGATTTAAATCCGGAAAGCTGCTTAATTAGCTGAAATACAAACTTTCCACCGAACTTAACGCTCACAGCATAGCATAACACAGACATGGAGTCAGCCAGATTTTCTTTAGCTGTGGCGACCATAGACTATGCTCCGCACTCCAAGAGTACTTGCTTTTTGGCTAATATCATGTCCACCTAAAAAGTTATTATATCCTTCTACCTTGCAACTTTCTTCCTTCCCTTGGATCCTTCTGCCTTGTTTTTTGGTATCAGGGTTGTGACAGAATTTGACATACTCCCCGGCGTGAACGCACGGGGATTCTTTACGCTTACTCGCTAGCGCTGCGTCCGCTGTGCGCTAAGAGCGCCCCGCTTCGCTAACGCTAACATTGACTGATGCTACCGAGATAGTCTTACTCTGTCTCGACGTACATTTATAGTCGTGGCAATGCCCTATCCCGACTTTTTCTATATTTACTGAGGCGTTCTGGTCTCTGTCGTGTTCTGTCCCGCAACCAAGACAAAGTACAGAACGTACCGACAAATCAATCTTGCCCCATTTGTATCCACAATCAGAGCAAACTTGGCTAGTGGGCTCCCATCGATTAATGACTACAAAATTACGCTCATACTTTTCAGTTTTTGCCTCAACTAAGGCTCTGAATTCTCGCCATCCTTGCTGACTAATCACTCTAGCTAACTTGCGATTTTTGACCATTCCCGACACCTTCAAATCTTCCAAAACGATAGTTTGGTTTTCACTAACCACTTTGGTTGATAATTTATGCAGAAAGTCTTTGCGAGTATCAGCGATTTGATTATGCAGCTTTGCTATATGAATCCTAGTTTTATCCCTGTGTCTTGACCCATTTACCTGTCGTGCTAACTTGCGTTGAAGTTTACGTACTCTACGGTCTAACGATTTTTAACTGGGGCTTACAGCTTTTTCGCCGTTACTCATCACAGCAAAAGTTTTAATCCCTAGATCTATACCAATGCTTTGGTTCTTAGCATTAACTTTGATTGGCTCAACCTCTACGACAAAGCTCAAGAAATAACGGTTAGCACCATCTTTGATAACAGTTACAGAACTTGGTGATGATGGCAGTTCCCTAGACCAAATTGGGTTGACAATCCCAATCTTGGCAAGGTATACCCCTTGACCTTTTAAGGAAAACCCCCCAATTCTGAAACGTGCGGATTGAGTGTTAGTGCGTTTTTTAAACTTGGGATAACCAACTTTACGCCCTTTCCGTTTACCTTTACACGAATCAAAAAAGTTTTTAAAGGCAGTATCTAAATCTGCGACGGATTGCTGCAAAGGGATGTTTGAGACTTCACTCAACCACACCCTAGCTTCAGTCTTTTTTGCCTGAGTGATAACTATTTTTTGGAGTTCAGAGGATTTAGGCTTTTTTAGAGATTGCTTGCAGATAGTCAAAGCATCGTTATACACAACACGCACACAACCGAACAACCGAGCCAAGCTCTGCTGTTGTTGGGCTGTCGGATAGAATCTGTATTGATACCTTGCCTTCATGTGTCGTGCTAAGATTGGTCTGTAGTTTCAGTATATATTGGCCTGCAACACAGTATATATTGGCCTGCAACAAATTACAAGGCAGTTCAGAAGAGAAAGACATAGCGTTACAGACCTTAAAGTTCATTTGGTCTGTGTGACTAAATACAGGGATGAAGTATTTAATCATGAGCAACTGAAACTTATAGAAGAAGTATTCCGCCACGTAGCCTCACAAATGAACTTTCAGATCCTTGAAATTAATGGCGAGGATGAACACGTACACGCATTAATTGAGTATCCGCCAAAACTCTCAGTGTCGAAAATTGTGAACGCGCTAAAAGGTGTGTCCAGCCGCCGCTATGGAAAAGCTGGATTTAGGAAGCCACATAACAAATCAGCATTATGGAGTCCTAGCTACTTTGCCGTATCTGTAGGCGGTACTCCAATTGAAGTGCTTATACACTACATCAAGAATCAGAAAAAGCCGTCCTAGAAGGACGGGGCTTGTATCCCCTGTTTTTGGTCAAAAACTTTTGGGTATGTTAGAGAAATAGGAGTAAAGCTCAACAATTGTTGTATTGTTATCAGCTTTTTTTTCAATTTTTAGATCCGGAAGCAAAAATGGTCTCTACTTTCCCCACCCCTAGTTCTGTTAACCTATCCCAGATTAGATTAAACATTCGCAACCTGCAACCTCAGTTGGTTGATTGGCGAAGGCAGTTGCACCAAAGACCTGAGCTTGGTTTTCAGGAACAAATAACATCTGAGTTTATTGCCCAAAAGTTACAGGAGTGGGGCATTGAGCATCAAACTGGTATTGCCAAGACTGGTATTGTTGCTACAATTTCTGGTAATCGTCCAGGACCAGTGCTGGCAATTCGGGCTGATATGGATGCTCTGCCAATCCAAGAAGAGAACGATGTGCCTTATCAGTCACTGCATGAAGGTAAAATGCACGCTTGTGGTCATGATGGTCATACTGCGATCGCTCTAGGAACTGCGTACTATCTTTCCCAGCATCCCGAAGACTTTAGTGGAACTGTAAAAATTATCTTTCAACCCGCTGAAGAAGGACCAGGGGGGGCCAAACCGATGATTGAAGAGGGAGTACTGAGTAATCCCGAAGTAGAGGCAATTATCGGTTTGCATCTGTGGAATAATCTCCCCGTCGGTACAGTGGGAGTTCGGAGTGGTCCATTGATGGCAGCGGTGGAGATTTTCCGTTGTACGATTTTAGGGAAAGGTGGACATGGTGCGATGCCGCATCAGACTGTTGATTCAGTCGTCGTCAGTGCCCAAATAATTAATGCTTTACAAACGATTGTGGCTCGTAATGTCAACCCCCTAGAGTCAGCAGTTGTCACTGTCGGTGAACTTCATGCAGGGAAAACTTACAATGTGATTGCTGATACAGCACGCATGAATGGCACAGTCAGGTATTTTAACCCTAAGTTGGAAGGGTATTTTGGTCAGCGTATTGAGCAATTAATTGCTGGTATTTGTCAGAGTCATGGTGCTAGTTACGACTTAAATTATTGGCGGCTTTATCCTCCAGTAATCAATGATACCAATATTGCTGAATTAGTACGTTCAGTGGCTACGGATGTGGTAGAAACACCAATAGGAATTGTCCCAGAATGCCAAACTATGGCTAGTGAAGATATGTCATTTTTCTTGGAAGCTGTCCCTGGTTGTTATTTCTTCCTGGGTTCGGCTAACGCTACCGCAGGTTTGGCTTATCCCCATCATCATCCCCGATTTAATTTTGATGAAACAGCCTTAGGTATAGGAGTGGAAATTTTTGTCCGTTGCGTTGAGAAATTTTGTAGTACAAAGAAAAAATGACTAATAACAAAGGACAACGCAGTGGGAAAATTTAAGAACAACCTTAGAGAAATCCTCAGGCTCAATAAAGTTTGATTTGATTGTATACATAGTATACACTAGGACTAGAATGGTTATTAAAAACAAGGCTATGTATGTCTCAAACCGAAGTTGTCACCGTCCGATTAACACCAGAGGTTAAGGCCAAGCTTAATGCCTTAGCTTTGAGTACAAAACGCAGCAAATCTTGGCTGGCGGCAGAAGCAATTGCTTTATATGTAGAGCAGCAAAGCTGGCAGATTCAGATGATTGAAGAAGCTGTTACCTTTGCTGATAGCCCACAAGCTGAGTGGGTTGAGGGTGATGATATGGAAGCTTGGCTTTCTTCCTGGGGGATGGAGGATGAAAAACCCGCCCCATGCAGTTAGTTTTCCTTTCCCTTGCTGTTCATGATTTGGCAAGTATCCGTTTGTATCTTGCTAAGAATAACCCGCAGGCTGCACGACAAGTAGCTACTCGTCTAAAACAGAGTATCTATAGATTAGCGTCTATGCCCAACCTGGGTAAGCCGGGGCGGGTATTTGGTACCAGGGAGCTGGTAACGCCTTTAATCGGCAAGACAGCTTATGTGGTTGTGTATAGGGTGAAGGAAAATCGCCTGGAGATTTTGCGGATTCTGCCAGGAATGCGAGACATCGACAGTATTCTAAGGGATACGCCTCTTGAGGAGGAATGAATGATAGCTTACAGTATTTTCTTGACCAATCTGCGATTGCCTACGGTATCAGCGAAGCTGATCACCTATCCCTTGGGCAGGTACGGGCTCAAGATGATCGTTTAATATAGCAATCGCCAGGGAGGTTAGGACAACGCCAAATGCAGCAAACCTTTACCTGTCAATCTCTTCCCTTCTGCCTTCTGCCCTGGAGCCCTCTGCCTTTTGCTATATAATTTAATTCCCCATTCTAAATTCTTGCGTAAGTACCCAATTCTCAACAGATAAGTAGAGAGAGTCGAGAAATTGAGGCTGTTACCGATGGGGAGAACAGGGAAAATTCAACAGAAGCGACAAGCACGATGGAAGCGATCGCAAATCTGCTTTATTCCAACTACCTTGGTTGTGGGGTTATTGGCAATCGCACCAATCCCAATAGTAGGACAAACTGACCCTAACTCTTCACCACAAACAGAGTTAGCACCAGAGAATCTGGAAAGTAACACGATTAGCGATCGACTCGATAGTAACAGCAATAAGTTTGAAGAGGATAACAGCTATTACAACATTCATACGTTTGAAGGGAAAGCAGGAGAGCAGATTACGATTGAGCTAACCAGCAGCGAGTTTGATCCTTATATGATGTTGTTTGGCCCAGAGGGTAAAAAAATTGGTGATGATAATGATGGGGGAAATGGGAATGATGCAAAAATTGTAGTAACTTTACCAACCACAGATACTTATAGAATTGTAGTCCTTGCTTATAAAGCGGGGGAATTGGGTAAGTATACTTTGAGTTGGCGAGAAGCCATAGAAGCTGAATTCAAATTGGCAGAAACAGAACAGCTCAATCAACAAGTGCTGGAGCTGGTTAACAAGGGTCTGTATGCTGATGCTATACCTTTAGCAGAACGCGCTCTAGCAATTCGGCAACAGCTACTAGGACAAGAGTCTCCTGACGTAGCAGATAGCCTCAATAATTTAGCATATCTGTACCAAAATCAGGGACGCTATACAGAAGCCGAACCACTATATCACCAAGCACTGCAAATAAGGCAACGCCTGTTAGGAAATGAGCATCCTGATGTAGCAGGTAGCCTCAATAATTTAGCATATCTGTACCAAAATCAGGGACGCTACACAGAAGCCGAACCACTATATCACCAAGCACTGCAAATGAGGCAACGTCTGTTGGGAGAGGAACATCCTGATGTAGCGGATAGCCTCAACAATTTAGCATATCTGTA
>JAAHHL010000042.1 GCA_010672185.1 Caldora sp. SIO3E6
AATGCCGTGATCCGCTTCGGCGTTTGTACCAAGACCCAAACCTACGATCTCGATATCTGTCGATGCGCCGTCCTCACCTGTTGGAAAAGGCGGTCACATCCTGATTCCTGACAAATAATGTCCTTACTTGACAAGGAATTCCCAAGCGATCGCGTAGTCGTATAAAATTAATCACATTAGTTTCGACTCGGTTGAGGTTAGCCCCTCTCACTCTCAAGTAAGTATCTGGTTCAGCAGCATCAATGCTAATATCAATATTGGTTAGACCTGCTTGCAATAAGGCGATCGCTCGACTTTCATCCAGTAGTTGACCATTGGTAGTTATCTGGACTCTGGGAACTCCTTGTTCTCTGCAAAGTCGAACAAAGTCGATAATCTTTGGGTGAAGTAATGGCTCCTCCACACTACCGATTAATACCTTAATTCCCTGTTCCCCGCATTCCCTCGCCAGTTTTTCCATCATCTCCCAGGACATGGCTTTATTCCCGGTGAAGAAATCTGTTGTATGGGTTGGCTTGAGCACAGAACTGTGATAAGGGCACATCACGCATTTGAGATTACAAGTATTGCCCACAATTGCCCGGACATAAGCAGGTTTTACTGCCTTGCCATAATAGTTGGCAAAGTAGTGTAACTGTTCGTCAGGATCGATCTGGTCAATAATAGTTAAGGGTATAGGAGCTTCCAAAAGACGCTGATTGTTACCTTCAGTCTTTTGTAATAACCGACTCCAAATATTACTTAACTCCTGGGGATACACAGAGGCTAAGGTTGGATAGGTTGGTAAGCCTAATTCTGAGGAAACAGGTAGGCTTGGTCTAAAAACAACTGCCTTTTGTTGAGATTTTACTACTGCACTGATTCTTTTGATGCTTTTTGGGTGCAAGGGAATACCATGAGGAGGAATTTCCTGCACCATATTGGTAACTTCCCCATTATCTCGGATTTGAATTGGTAAAAGCTTGTGAGTCTCTTGGATAATCATATTTTTTCTCTAGTATTTAGATGGCAACAATAAATTAAAAAACCACCCTTTTTGGGTAATGGGTGGAGTTTTTAGCTCGTGATTGTTATCACATCAGCTTTTCTTAGGTGATTTCTAGGAAAAAATGTACCTATCGTAGGGTGTGTTACGCTGCGCTAACGCACCAAATCCTGGGTACAATCATTTTTTAAATCGCCTTAGTTGAATCAAGTACTGGTTGTAGGAATATAACAATTAGGTGCGTAGTATTTATCTTCTTCCCTATTTTCAATCCATTCTTCCAACTCAGCCTGACTAACTGTTGCTTTTCCCAGTTGTGGGCGTGGAGGGTAGGGAATGCAATGAGTAAATAGGTCAGGATAATTTTTGTCAGTATCTTCCAAAATACCTTGATAAGAATTAATATCTACATTGAGAATGTAACCAAGCCCTGGATATTCTATCCCAAGTTCAGCTTTATCCATCATAGGAAAGATCAAGTCTTGGTTTGTTTGATAATCTGTAAAAACAGCACGGAGTAACTCTGCTTCTTTTTTATATTGATATGTGGGTTTTTCTTGGAGATTTTTTCTGGGATCAGCAGAAAATAACCTTTCCAAATGTTCGCCAACACTTGCAAGAATTTGTTTAGTGTTATTGGCATCCCTATGAGGACTAGGGTGTGTAAAATAATTGTGTAATTCTATTGCATTATTCTGTGCTGGATTGTTGCTACTATCCTCAATCCACCGCCATATATAAGCAATAATTTGAGAAACTTGTTTCGCTTGCTGGCAAAATCGTATTAGACAAAAAACTATAGCATCTTTCTGAATCTCATCTAACACTTCTTTGATGTTGTCTTTTGATAGTCCTTGTAACTTGTTTTCATACTTGGTGATCAGCTGACCTTCCGCTTCATGTATCTGTTGACTTCTACTCAATAAATTGCTAGAATTAAGCATGATTTTTTCCTCTTTGCAAAATTATGACAAATATCAAAACAAGTTGTAAAAGCGGCGAGGATTATGCCAAAGAATCTTTTGTACAGTTTCTTTAGACAAGGTTTCCTCAAGCTTTACCATTTCGTTCACAATGTCCGGCTTATGATCCATATGAGGATAGTCCGAACCGAAGATCATGTTGTCCGTGCCAATATATTCCATCACCTGAGCCAAATAAGGTTCTGAAGGCTCAATGCTAATAAAACACTGGCGACGAAAATATTCTGAAGGCTTTATTCTGACATGATCTTTGACCTCCCAATGTAAATTTTCGTATTCTTCATCCAGTCGCCACAACCAGTAGGGAAGCCAGCCACAACCAGACTCCAGAAAAGCTACTTTTAGCTGGGGATGACGTTCTAAAACTCCTCCTTCAATCAAGGCGAGTAAAGCCATCATCTGTTCCATAGGATGGGAACAAGCGTGGGTAGCAAAGCGGGTGTTAAACCTTTGGGTACCCGTGGTAGGTAAACGAGAGTGAGTCCCTTCGTGAATACCGACTGCTATCCCCAGTTGTTCACATTCCGTCCAAAATGGCTCATAAGCCGAGTCGCTCAATAACCTTCCTTTTACAGGATTAGGGCGCAAAAACACTGCTTGCCAACCAAAACTGGCAATCTGCTGTAACTGAGCTACCAATGACTCCGGCGCGTGGAGATTAACTGCTCCTACCCCCTGTAACTTATTGGGTTCGTAGCTACAAAAGTCCTTTAACCAACGGTTATAGGCATCGGTAAAGCCTCCCGCCACTGCCGGTTGCATGGTATCAATTGCCCACAGCCACAAGCCATAGGTGGGATAAAGAAAGGCCACATCAATCCCCATCTGTACCATCTCTTGCAGATGAGACTCGACATTGTAACCCTGGAAATAAGCATTGGGATGAGCTTGCCTCATTTGCTGATTGCCAGCATCACGAACTTGCGGGGACACCTTCTCGACAACCTCTTCCCCCTGAATTTTCATCTCGGCTGAGGGAGCAAAGTCTAAAAATTCTGGTGCGAGATATTCCCTCCACATCTGGGGAGGTTCAACCACATGGGAATCGGCATCGATAATTGAATATCCGTTGAGCATAATCTGGCAATCAATCTCTTGTTTTTGATGATCATGCAAGCTTACGCAGTGGGAAGAACCCCAAATCTCCCAAAATTGGGAAACTAAAAGTCTCAGCTTGCAGCCAAGTAAATCCCCTAGTACCGCTGCGCAGAATTATATTCCCTCAGATCCAGATAAATAACAACTCCTAAAACTCATATAAAAACTCATAAATATCTCCAAGATCCGCTTTTCCCTATCAGCGTCTGGCTTTTAGCTCATATTGTGATGGCTGTGCCAACACCCCTTAGTCTTTGTTGTATGAGTTTTATATGAGGTCAGGTGTGAGTTTTATCTTGATATCAATTGCCATAGGGGCGGATTTAGGGTCACCGAAAGGCGCATTTAATGAAAATTTTCATACAAAACCCGCCCAAGCGATAATCCAGGGAATTTAGAATTGAGGAATGGTTACGTTAAACCTGGGGACGGCATTGGGCGGATTTTGAGCGGAATATTCCAGTTAAAGCTGAGGCGGACTGGATATCAGGAGTGGTACTTTATATATATGCGCACAATTTCGCCATTATAAAAATATAATATCACAAAAAATAGCGATTAGCTCCCCTAGTGCCAGAGGTGATCGTAAAGCGCTATTGCCAGCAGATTGCGCCAGCAAGCTGATCTTTTGGCTTCCCTTATCAAAGTATTTTATAATCAATGTACATAAACACGTACATAAACCAATGTTTTCGTACCAGATCACATCCCCAACCAATGCCAGAAACGACTTTTTCAAGTTGTTAGAGTTGGTAGTAGAAAATCATCAGGTGTATATCATCAACCGTCGTGATGGTGAAAATGTAGCCTTGATTACTGAGTCAGATTTGGTGAGTCTAGTTGAAACAGTTTATCTTTTGCGCTCTCCTGGGAATGCACGTCGGTTATTAGAGGCAATAGAAGAGTCGAAAACAGGAAAGATTCAACCTCAATCTATCGCAGAACTGCAGCAGGAGTTAGGAATTGAGCAAAAAGAAGAAAAAGAAAACTCCAAAGGAGGAAATTAAGCCAGTTGTAGTTAACCGCAGTCCTGGTTTTAGTTCTAGGTTTAAAGAAGATTTAGCTTGGTGGTTCAAACAAGATTTTCAGAAAGCATCAAAAATCTTAGACTTGGTAACGGCTGTCATGCAAAATCCCTTCGAGGGTATCGGAAAACCAGAACCATTGAAGTATCTAGATGCAGATATCTGGTCACGGCGAATCGATTTAGAACATCGGCTTGTATATCGGGTGAGAAATACCCAGATTGATTTTCTCGCTTGTCGCTATCATTACAAGAATGGAACCTAAAAGCCCCATGTCTTTTGACAGCCCCAATCTCAATCGTGGTACTGCCGCAAATCTCATGTACATTACCTTCACCACAATCGGTTCTTCCGGACATATTATGCTAAACTATTAGCTTTTATTTGCTAAGATTACTATCCTGTATGGCTTTGAGCTTTTTTAATAATGCGTTTTTCCTTCTAAATGAGAGCACAATGCTTAAAATTATTGTGCAGCAGTATTTTTTGATTGTGTTTGTGATAATTTAGCATAATATCTCCTGAAGAACCTTTAATCTTGATTTATGCTTGATTAGGTCAAAAAACTATAATTTATCCAGAAGGAGCGATCGCCCTACAATAGGCACTCCCATAATCCCAGAGCACAGGTTGCAGCCTCTTCCTTGAGGAGAGCGATCGCTTGATCAATTACTGTAGGGGCGGGTTTAGGGTCACCATTAAGACATTTGGCGACAATCTTAATACAAAACCCGCCCAAGCGATCGCTTAACCAAACAGTTTTGGTTGATTTAGATTATGAATGGAGTTTGTGAAGGTTGAAGAGCAAATTGTCTTCGCTTTTTTGTCTCTCCCTGCCTTATCCTCTGCTGTGTAAAATGAGCGCCATTCTCTTATCTTAGGACATTGCCCCCTCTCAGAGAAAAACGCTCGCTCCGAGTTACCCAGGAACGAGCGTGTTTTTTACGATCAATTCAGAAGTGTCAAAGCTTGGCAATTATTGACACCCTACGAAATAGATGAGCGAGCTATTGCTCAATCGTTATAGCCAACATCAATTGTTCCTTCGTTGTCATAATAGGTGCCCGGTACATCATTCATTTTAAACTTGCAGGTTACATTAGCCCCAATCTCAATCGTGGTACTGCCGCAAATCTCATGTACATTACCTTCACCACAATCTGCAATCAGGGAAAAGGAAGTAAACTTAGGATAGGTCATTTTATCTTGGCCAGACCAGCTAGGATCTCCACAAGAGTCTAGTTCTGGCTGTCCCGAACGATAAGTCCATTTACCAAACGGATTAAATGTGTACTCTAATGAACCAAAACCACCATTGGTTTTGGAAACACCTGCTTCGTTTGTAGCCTTCACCGGGAAAGAGCCTTCGGGTAACAAGTCATCAGCAGAGGCAGAACCAATCCCTGAGCTAAAGATCAAGGTGACTGCCAACAAGACAACTAATAATCCTTGAAAGAGTTTCTTCAAGTTCATTGTATCACTCCTTTGTGCGTGAACTTCATTAATCTAAAGTTTCGATCCAATCTTATTGAGATCGTCTGAACAAATTCTGATTTGACTCGCCAGTAATCTCAACCCAAGTTAGTCAACTTAAGAGAAAAGTTAGTGATGCCTTAATCTGTAAGAGATACAGCCTTGTCAAGTAAAGTTAGTAAACTTAAGCAGACAAATTGTCTATCCTTGAACTGATAAGGAAGACAGTGTTGTCAAGTAAAATTAGCAAAGTTAAGATAAAAGTTAAGCCTACTCAAACAAAAGGAGAGAACAGAAAATCTGCCCTCTCCTTTGATCCTGATTTATGCTTGATTGAGTCAAAAATCTGTAATTTATCCAGAAGGAGCGATCGCCCTACAATAGGCACTCCCATAATCCCAGAGCACAGGTTGCAGCCTCTTCCTTGAGGAATGCGATCGCTTTTCTGGATTAGCGATCGCAGTCTGGTCTAAACTCAGCCTATACCATATTTTTGGCAAAACTTAAGATGCGTTTACCCTGAAAAGCTAACCTCGCCATCTTTAGTAATTGTGAAAGAATGAGAGGTCTCAGTATCCTGGGGGGTGTTAATGAAAAAAGTGCCGTTTTCATCAATGCCCAAATCAAAAAATACTGTGTTACCTGGGTCATTTTGCCCCAAGCGGATAATCCTTCCCCAAGTAGTTCCATCTTTAAACTCTTCGGGAGTCGTAGAACCTATAACACGTAATGGTAGAGAAGCATTGACAGTATCCTTTCCGATAACTCGCAGCGCGTCTCCGGAATCAGCTAACGCTGGCGCAGCAACGAAAAGAATTGCTGTAAAGACTGACAGTAGAAGTGATACAAATCGTTTCATTATTTCGATTCTCAATCTTAAAGAACAACAAACCAGACAGTGTCTGGTAATTCGCCATCTAGCCATCTAAGAGATGTAACTAACGTTTAGAAGCAAACTATAGAATAATAGTTATTGATCTCGCTAATACTCTCAACCCAAGTTAGTAAAGTTAAGAGAAAAGTTCATGACACCTTAATCTGTAAGGGATATAGCTTTGTCAAGAAAGTTAGTAAGTTAAGCAGAAAAATCGTCTATTCTTGAACTGATAAAGAATACAGAATTGTCAAGTAAAGTTAGTAAACTTAAGAGAAAAGTTAAGTCTGCTGAAATTAGGTTTTAGGTAAATGGCTAATGGCTAATAGCTAATAGTTAATAGCTAATAGCTAATAGTTAATTACTAATGGTTAAAGGAGAGAACAGAAAATCTGTCCTCTCCTTTAATCTTGATTAGGTCAAAAAGCTATAATTTATCCTCAAGGAGCGATCACTTTACAACAGGCACTCCCATAATCCCGGATCACAGGTGGCAACACAAAGTAGTCGTCTTGCTTCTCAATTAACCCTCGTCCTGCCAACTCCTCTAAAGCTTCAATAATTGTCTGTAATGGCATCAATGGGGGGGATTGCTCTCGCAGCTCCTGGAAAGTGATAGGATCGGGTTGTCGGGCTAAGTGGCAGAGCAACTGTCGTTCTGGAGCAGATAAAGCTTGAAATTGCTGGTCTAACTGTTGGTCGATCTCTCCATAGAGCTTGACATTATAATGCAAAAACTCCCCGATTTGACTATTAAAGAGGTTGTGAATCGTCGTTGCCGCAATTTTCAGGAATTGAGGATTCCCGCCATAATAGTTCATCAGATGTTCCCAATCTGTTGGGGTTCCTGGTAAAGTTCCCCCCCTATTGCACAATGCTTTACCCTCCTCCAGGCTCAACCCTTGCAATTGCAACATCTGCCTGGGGGAATTTTCCCCAACAACATGCTTCATCTCTGGCAGTTTCTGGCAAGTAGTTACCAGCACACAGCTGTTATGGGGAACTTCTCCCAATCGTTTGAGCAATTTCCGATACCACTCACAGTCTGGTATCTTTCGAGTAATGTTGGCTTGACTTTCAGCTTCGGCAGCTGGCAACACCTGCTCTACCCCATCTAGCACTAACAGACAACGAACAGTTCGCAAACAGTGCATTAGCCTAGAGAATTTGCCTTGGACAGTATTGGGTAATTCATCCTCGGCAGAATGGGGGAAAGACTGAATCAATTGAGTCAGGAACTCTCGGATGGGAGGCAAGGTAGATAGCGATCGCCAAATGACAACATCGAACTTACCATGAAGTTGGTTTACTAACTTGGCGGCTAGAAAGGTTTTGCCAATCCCGCTTTGGCCCGATACCATGACCAATCGACAATGTTCCCATAAAATCCATTGTTTAAGTTGGGCTAGCTCTGTGGTGCGTCCACAAAAATCGGTAATGTCTGGAACTTCTCCCCAAGTATCATAGCTGGGAATGGTTTGAGAGTGGTAATAATGACTCTTACTACCGGCATAAGTCCCTACTTTCCCCTTGAGGGATTGAGGCTTTTGATAATCGTCAGTCTGTAAGGTTAAGTTAAAGGCACTGAAGCACAGCTGCAATGTTCGCTTGTCTACTTTAACATCTCGGTTAAAGACTTTGCCTAAGGTATGGGTAGCTA
Organism: Caldora sp. SIO3E6; assembly: GCA_010672185.1. GTDB lineage: Bacteria > Cyanobacteriota > Cyanobacteriia > Cyanobacteriales > Coleofasciculaceae > Caldora. The sequence goes on from JAAHHL010000042.1 coordinate 8,099, forward strand.
GACCGGTTTGTTCCGCCAACTCTTCTAAACTATAAGGCTCACCCTGATTTTCCTGCTGTTCTGAATAGCGTCTGGCTGCCAGGATTTTGGCTAAGCCTTGATCGCTCAAAAACACACCTCGTTGACGCTTCACTGATGATTGTTGGAGATTTTGCATTACTTAGGGCTTGTTGAATAGATCTATTGATTTGGGTTTTGAAGTAATACCAAATCCGGTTACAATAGAGCCGTTTTGAGCAAACCGTGAAATCTTGCTCTGGGACGTTTCATGAAACGTCTCTACAATGTGGGCATAGCGGGTATATCGATACCGGATTTGGTAGAATAAGCGATCGCCAGGGAGGTTAAGACATTCTCAGGTAAGGCAAGTTAACAAGGGGCTGCCATCCCCTTGTCCTAATCGCCTTGGCGGTTGCTATAATAAGCGATCGCCTGCTTGATCGCTTCTGCTTTCTCTGGGGTATCGACATTAGATGTGATTTCGACTTGTAGTAAATTGATATTAGTTTTGGAGTTGGTGTGTCGAACTCATAAAACTCACCCCATAACTTCATAGAAAAACTCATATTATGGGGAATTGAGAATTGAGGGGTTTGCGATCGCAACTTCAACCGCTCTACAAATTTTTCCTGTACTATCGCTGGTCAATGGTGACAAGTTAAAAGGTCGTGCATTTTGTCAACTCCCATATATAGCGTAGTGGTTCTCAAAAAAACCTATATATGGAAATACTCCAAGGGTTAAGGAAAATTGTATTCTTCTTCCTCCGCTCCTCCGCTCCTCTGCTCCTCCGCTCCTCCGCTCCCTTGACAACGACATCTTTACCTTAACTTGTCACCAATGATCGCTGGTACTATAGCAACCGCCAGGGCAGTTAGGACAATGCCAAACGCTGAAACCTTTACCTGTCAATCTTTTCCCTTCTGCCTTCTGCCCTCTGCCCTGGAGCCTTTTGCTATATACCCGCATTTCTCACAAAGAGTGAGAGTATCGAGGAGATAGGTCATAGGACGAAATGAGCGCTTGGAATAGAGCAATCGCGACTGATATCGAGTTCTCTGGTAGCAGCTACTTCTGCCAAGGGGGAGCGGCGAAAAAACTCGGAAAGCTGGGTGGAGGATTCTGGGGAAGAGCTACTCCAAAGATCTTTGATACTCTGAGCAAGCAGTTGAATGAGGCTGGGGGTGGTGTTGGGCGGGTTTTGATCCTAATATTTGGGTAAAGTGGGCTAGATTGTCCCTAAACCCGCCCCTACAATAGGTAAAAATAACCTTATTCCTTCCCTTGGAGCCTTCTGCCTTGGAGCCTTCTGCCCTGGAGCCTTTTGCTATATTACATCCACATGGGGAAAGAGTTAAGTTGCTCTTCTGTCAAAGCTTCCGACAACCAACCCATGTTCACAGGAACCTCATATAACCTTCCCGGTGCTAACCTTTTCCACATATGACGCATTCCGGGAACAATTACTTTAGCCACCCTCAAGCCAATATCGGGACGAGTTTGATCTAAAACCAGCATTTCCATCCCCTTACTCTCCACAATTTGCTGGCAAAGTTTGACATCTTCCAATAAGTCATCACTAGCCATTTGGGGATAGTCCCTACTCACTTTAAGCGCAACTCCCTGATCAGGAACTAAATAGGACTGCTTAGCAATAGTAGCCATTTGCCACCAATCGACAGCTAAGAGATCCGCAGATGGGGGATATTGGGTAGAACCATCGGCTTTGGCGAATAATACGTTAGGTAGAATTTGGTTAACTTCAGTTAAAGCTCGACTAATAGCAATCTTGGCATCGAAATGAGCACCATAACCTAAAACGATATCTTCTACTTCCCTATCCCTGCGGCGACTAATGGCAGCAAAAACCGGAATCTGCAAATCGCTGGTAAGGTCTAAAACCCAAAGTTCTCGATTAATCGTTTGATAATATTGCTTAAGGTCTTGAAAATAAGGTTCGTTAAAGCTATCTAAATCTACTTGAGGCTTGGGCAAGAAATTGTACCACCACAAAGCCACCGCATCCCGCTCAACTAACTCCATAAACCCTTGCAGAATCGCTTCTTCCAGGGTATTACCCGTAGCACAGCCATTAGAGTCAGCCCAACAGTCGGGTTTATAGTCCGGTTGATAGCCATAATAACAGTAAGCTGTAGGCAGATATTTAAATTCCTGGTGAGTTAAAGACCAAACGGGAGTCCAGTCAATTTCCCTGGCTTCATCAAAAGGTTCCGGGACTTTTTGAAACCAGCCTTGACATTCAACATTCCATTGCTCTCGGTGCTGATATTGCTGCTGGCTGAAGTTCATACAAGCATTGGGGTGAATCGCTTTATCCCCCATTTGCTGATAACTGCCTTTTTCCGTAATTTCATCCCCTTGCAACACCCCAGAATACCGTTCAATCGCTTCGCAGAAACCACTAGCCATCGCCTGGGAGTTAGTCCTACCTTTCCCGGCACTTCTCCCTCCCAAGTTTTGCCGCAAACTGGCGACATTATCAAAGGTACTCAAGAAATGATGTTTGGCGATGTAGTTGTGAGTTAAGCCGTTGCCAGGAATTTTCTGTAATTCTCGTACCACACCAGTAATCGGGCTAATCTGATGTTGATATTTCCTGAGGGTTTCTTGGGGGGAACAAATCCGGTGTCCTCCATCCGCAGTAAAGGTTTTCTGGCAATGTCCTAAAACCACCGGTAAGGGTTTTTTCCGTAACCCATTTCTCTGCTCTCCACAACTAGAACATTGAGGACGCTTTACCCAAGGATGGGTTTCAGTTTGTAGGGTAATCGTATCATAAGTGAGTAAATGATGTTCTAACTGTTTATTTTCCCCTTGGACAATCCACTTAAACACCTCTGTAGCTGCCATGCTTAATGCTGTGTGTACTGTAGAGGGCAAAAATCCCAAAGGAGGAACTACAGGGGAAGCCAGGGACTTCTGTCTCTGAATAAACCCGGCAATCGGTCGATTGTCCTGCAAACGCTGGGCTAAACAGTGCCAACAACCAGTTTGCTTCGGATCAAATATCGGACCAATCCAGACTATAGTTCCCACGGGTTTAACCAGCATCCAGGGGGATTGGGATGCTAAGGCTTGTTGATTAAACTCATCTAGTTGAGGATTGAGATAATCATCGGTTAAAACTACTGTCAAATCTCCTTCCTCTGCCACCGGAATTTGCAGAGACTCCAGCAAAGCAATAAAACCCTCCGCAGCAACTGAGCCAATAGTTTTTACCGCTACTTTAGTCCCTCGCAATCTTTCCTGGGCTAAGCTGGGAGCAAGATTAAGATGACGGCAAAAAACATCTAGGTGGGAGGGGAGGGAGTTATCTTGGTCAACAAGGTAACCCTTTTGTTGCATCTCGAATAAACTACGTTGAGCCTCAATACTCACCCTGAGAACTTCTTGGAAGAAGGTGGTAGGGTTGGACAAAGACTCTGGATTTTCCAGCAGAGACTGTTGCAGGGTGTCGATAATTTCGTCAATATTGCGGCTACCGTCGATTAAAGCAGCTATATGACAAGATAAGCGATCGCTTAACCAAACCGCTTCTCTCTCCGATAATAAAAAGGTCTGGTCTTGGGCGATGGTTTCTACAGAGTAACAGGGATTGAACTGGGGCTGAGATAACATGGCTGCACTTCTAAGGGGAGGTGGAATTCAGGCGAAGGCTATTTTCCTTTATATCTTGATCAGTGACAACTCATAAAACTCATATAAAAGCTCATATATAGCAAAAGACAAAAGGCAGAAGACAGAGGGATCCAAGGCAGAAGGGAAGAGATTGACAGGCAAAGGTTTCACTCTTTTAGCTGTGTCGGTCCAGTAGTTTTTTATATGAGATTTTATATGAGATTTTATATGAGATTTTATATGAGCTTTTATATGAGCTTTTATATGAGCTTTATGAGATCCACCAGCTCCCAGCCAAGCTAATATAAGAATGTAGTTAACCACACCGAGCTGGCAATTAAAGAACAATCAACTAAATTTGGCTACTTCTTCTTTTAGTGAAAAACTGCCGATATAAATCACAACTGACAGCTGCGCGATCGCCGGAAACTTTAATCAACCCCATACTACTCAACTTGTGAGTTAGAATCGGATCTAAGGCAACAGGTGTACTGGCATGGACAACAGTATCCAAAGCTGTTGCTAATTCCGGCTGTTTTTCCAAGGTTGCCCAATGACGCTGCAAGTGATTACGATAAATTCCCATAGTAGTGGGAGTCGTTTCTCGCAGTTCCGATAGAGTTATCTTCCCTATACTAAGGTGATAGAGTGTGAGATGTACCAGTGCTGGATGCCCTCCAACCATCGCCATTAATTTTGGGATTTCTTCCCCATCTCCCCAGTCGAGTCCGTAGCATTTGGCCAACTGCTGCACCTCTTCGTGGGTAAAGCACTCTAACTGAATCGGCAATCCCACATTGAAAGGAGACTGATTAAGCTCAAGAGGAACATAAATTTCTGTTGAGTGAACCACAAACAGGCGAAGCTTGCGCCAGATAGGCAGTCTTTTCGCTTCTTCATACCAAGAACGCAATAGAGGTAAAAAATCCTTCGCTACTTGGGGATGCTCAAAAATCTGGTTCACCTCATCCAATGCCAAGATTAGGGGGGTATTAATTGATTCGAGCAAATATTCTTGGAAGTAGAGGGTACAACTAAGTTTACTTCCGAGGTCTTCATCCCAAAACTCATCTAGCATGGGTTTCCGCTTAAGTTGGCGAGCAATGTTGACACACAGCCAGCGCAACAATTGATTCAAGTCGCTCAAAATTGCCTGATCGACTTGCTCTAGGTTTAAACTAATGGTCTGGCAGCCCAGGCTATTGGCGTGGTCAATAACTCTCAGAAGCAGGGAAGTTTTGCCCATTTCTCTGGGAGCTTTAATCCTAATGAGCGCTCCTGGTTTCTCAACCTCTCGATAAACTTGCTCCTCTATTGAAGAACGTTTCAGATAAAAAGGAGATTCGAGAGGGATTGAACCACTGGGGTAGCAAGGGAAGGTATCCTGACTAACTTTGGCAGGATTTCCCAACTGTTCTTGCTTCACGGGTTTTGTTTCTGGGGTTACTTGGGTGCTGACATGAGACTCCAGCAGCACCCGACAGTTTTTCTTGCTCATATGTTGACCAATAACCTCAGAAAGTCGCCCAAAAAGCTCTGGAGCAACGACATTGGTCAAATAGCCAGGACTGTAGCCTGCCTCGATCGCTATTTGGTTATAAGTTTTATACTGCCAAATACCACGCAAAATGATAATTTCTGCTGGATTGAGCGGGCGATTTCGGCTCTCAATTAGCTGAGCGTCAACAGTCTCCAGCAGGTAATCGAGATTCATATAGTTATAAGTACTTACACAAAAGTAATTTAACATTTGATGAAGTCCAGCTTGAGAATCCCCCTTTTCTCTACCCTTGGGGAGGAAGGCAAAAGACAACAGAAGTATAGATGAGACACTATTGTTACAATTTAATACCAAACTTACTGTTCAACTTCTTATAGCACTCAAGAATTAGAACTTATCTTCCCAGGCTCTATGTAGGGCTTGGGAGAAAAAGTAATAAGTAACAAGTAACAAGTAATAAGTAAGAACGAATGCAGCATTTATCCTCGTTTTGGGCATTTGTATCCTCCAAGGTTACCCAGGGATTTCCCAAGTCGATGCCAGGTTTTTGAGCCAACAGATGCAATTTCTTGGGACTTTTGTGGTTTGCTGCATGATTGAAAGCCTTCTCTGGTATGGCTTACACACTTATGCCGCAGACCCGATGTAGGGTTTGGGGATCAGATTTCCTGGGAGTGCACGATGGGTGATAAGCTATAAGACGGTATTGTTAAGATTTAATACCAAACCTACCGTTCAACTTTATCGGTAAAAACCACTCTTATCAAACATTATAGGCGCGAGCATGGTCAGCACCTTAGAAAAGACAAACACTGGCGTTATTACCCAAATCATCGGCCCGGTAGTCGATGCAGAGTTTCCCAGCGGCAACATGCCACAAATTTACAATGCCTTGAAAATTGAAGGTAAAAATGAGGCAGGACAAGATGTTTCCGTTACCTGCGAAGTGCAGCAACTACTAGGGGGCAACCAAGTAAGATCTGTTGCCATGAGTGGTACAGATGGTCTAGTCAGGGGAATGGAAGCTGTTGATACCGGTTCTCCCATTCGTGTACCTGTTGGTCCTGCTACTTTGGGACGCATTTTCAATGTGTTGGGCGACACTGTTGATAATCTCGGACCAGTCAACACCGAAGAAAAGTCCCCAATTCACCGCTCTGCGCCCCAACTAACTGAGTTGGAAACCAGTCCCTCCGTTTTTGAAACAGGGGTTAAGGTACTAGACTTGTTGGCTCCTTATCGACGGGGCGGCAAAATTGGTCTGTTTGGTGGTGCTGGTGTGGGTAAAACCGTCATCATGATGGAACTCATTAACAACATTGCTATCAACCACGGTGGAGTATCCGTATTTGGTGGTGTGGGTGAGCGCACCCGTGAGGGCAATGACCTCTACAATGAAATGAAAGAGTCAGGGGTAATCAATGAAGAGAATCTTGGTGATTCTAAGATTGCTCTAGTTTATGGTCAAATGAACGAGCCACCCGGTGCTAGGATGCGGGTTGGTCTGGCGGCTTTGACTATGGCTGAATATTTCCGGGATGTCAGTAAGCAGGACGTTTTGCTGTTTATCGACAATATCTTCCGGTTTGTACAAGCAGGTTCTGAAGTATCAGCGCTGTTGGGTAGGATGCCTTCTGCTGTGGGATATCAGCCAACTCTAGCTACCGAGATGGGTGAACTGCAAGAGCGGATTACTTCCACTACTGAAGGTTCCATTACCTCAATCCAAGCTGTCTATGTACCTGCGGATGACTTAACTGATCCAGCACCAGCTACCACCTTTGCTCACTTGGATGGTACAACAGTGTTGTCTCGTGGCTTAGCCTCCAAGGGAATTTACCCCGCTGTTGACCCCTTAGATTCCACCTCTACCATGCTGCAAGCCAGTGTTGTCGGGGAAGAGCACTACAATACAGCTCGTGCAGTACAATCAACTCTACAGCGCTATAAGGAACTTCAAGACATCATCGCTATCTTAGGTTTGGATGAATTGTCGGAAGATGACCGGCTGACAGTGGCTCGTGCTCGTAAGATTGAGCGCTTCTTGTCCCAGCCTTTCTTCGTGGCGGAAGTATTTACTGGTTCTCCTGGTAAGTACGTTCCCTTAGAGGAGACAATCAAAGGATTCCAAATGATCCTTAAGGGAGAATTAGATGAGCTGCCTGAGCAAGCTTTCTACCTAGTGGGTAATATTGACGAAGCGATCGCTAAAGCAGAGAAGATGAAGAGTTAGTCATTAGTAATTGGTCATTAGTCATTAGTTATTTGTCCCTTAATGATTAATGACTAGTGATTTGAAGGCTCCGAGGCAGAACCCACCCCTAACCCCTCCAAGGAGGGGAACCGGAGGCAGGAGGAAAGAAAGCCTGTAGCGTAAGCTTTTTAACCTTTTTTTCACGCTTTTGGTTATTTCCATGCCCGCAGTAAAGAGTGAAAACAAACCACTAAAAACAAACAACAAACTACTAATAACTAACCAATGACCTTAACTATTCGTGTAGTTGCTCCAGACAAAATTCTCTGGGATTCGGAAGCTGAAGAAGTAATCCTGCCTAGTACCACTGGTCAACTAGGTATCTTAACTGGTCATGCTCCCCTCTTAACGGCTTTGGACATCGGTGTGATGCGAGTTCGTCCGGGGAAAGACTGGGTACCAATCGCTCTGATGGGTGGATTTGCAGAAGTCGAAGATAACGAAGTGACAATTCTCGTCAACGCTGCTGAACGAGGAGAAACTATTGATAAAGGGGAAGCTGGAAAAGCTTTAGAAGAAGCACAAGTTCGTCTTGCTCAAGCAGAAAGTGGTGAAGATCGCCAGGAGAAAATCCAGGCAACTCAAGCAATGAAAAAAGCTCGTGCTCGTTTTCAAGCCTCTGGTGGTGCGGTATAATAGTGCCAAACCGGCCATTGGTGTCAACTTAAGGTGAAAAGCGCTTGAAGCTGGGGAGCGGAGGAGCGGAGGAGCGGAGGAGCAAGAGAATACTCCTGTCGCTGGCTCTTTTTACTGTTAATCAAGTAGGGTAACGCCACCCGCTAAGAGAGAAAGTAGAACGTCTCGAAAGCATCAATTGGCAATGGTTGTGGCTTAAGTTGACACCAATGCAAACCGGCACACATACCCCCATTATGCTACACCCTGTAGAGACGTTGCAAGCAACGTCTCTACAAGATTTTTGTAGCTTTCTCAAATGAGAACTACTAACCTACCACCTAACACCTAATTAAGCGCAGCCTGTAAAAGTAACTTCTGGAAACTTTGCCTGAGCTTCATTCATCGGACGGTTTCTGCCTTCCTCTTGCCAATAGTTAATCACTTCAGTTGCTTTATTGAGCAGTTCAACGCGATCTACTTCAGCAATCCAGTGCTTGGCTTCCATCTCATCTTTCAGCTGTTGCCAAGCATCATTCCGTGGCCAAAAAAAGTAACAGGTTAAGGGGCTAGTACCTTTGCCCACTACTTGATCTACAGCTAGTGCTACGTTCTCATCTAACCAGAGAACTTTCAACAAAAATTTCGACAATCACACCTCCAAGGATATCCCAGGCTTTCTGATCATTATTCTACAATCTTTAATTGTAACCTACGGTTCCCACCTGCATAAAAATTAGTCATAGTTTGAGCTGGATAATTAGTCTTTGCTTGGTAAAGAGTACGAATTTCCTGACCAGTAGCTAAATTCCATAACTTAATAATATTACCCCAACCACCACTGGCGAGGGTTTGTCCATCTGGAGTGATGGCGATAGATTCAATAATGCTCGATTGTCGAGGAAAAGAGCGAAGTTCTTCACCTGTGTTTAAATTCCATATTTTGATGGTATTGTCCAAGCTACCACTAATGAGGGTTCGCCCATCGGGACTAACCACTACTGAACTTACTCCAGCTGAATGACTATTGAGGGTGCGCAGACAATTACCAGTGCTCACTTCCCACAAGTTAATAGTACGATCGCCACCACCACTGATAAGAATATGTCCATCTCGACTAAAAGCAATAGAATTAACTCCAAAAGTGGGACTAGTTAGAGTACGAAGTTCTTCCCCAGTACTCAGTTTCCAGAGCTTAATCACATTCCAACTCCCCGTAGCCAAGATTTTACCATCAGGACTGATGGCAACAGAGTAAATGCTGTCTGGATGTCCCTTAATAGTCTGCCTTAGGGAGTTATTTTCTCCCAGGTTCCACACCTTAATAGTTTTGTCACCACCAGCACTGGCAAGGGTTTTGCCGTCAGGACTAATGGCGATCGCTTCTATCCATTTACTATGACCAACCAGGGTGCTAATTTCTTCACCGGTATCCATACGCCAAATTTTAACTTGTTTGTCGTGACCTGTACTAGCCAGCAATTTCCCATTAGGACTAATAGCAAGGGACAAAATTGGTAGAGAATGACCGGTAAGGGTACGAAGTTTGACACCTGTTGGTAAATTCCACAGGGTAATTTGATTGTTCTGAGTAACACCAGCCAGGGTTTGTCCATCTGATGCAATAGCAACCACTGCATGTCCGGAGAGGATACGAGCTAGGAGTTGAGGGGGTTGTTGTGAGGGGGAGAGCCTAACACTGGGAACATCAGTTAGGATTGACGCGGAGACACGGGGAAGTGGGGACGGGTCGAAGTTTTTATGATGGGCAATTATGCCTACATGATACAAGAAACTAATAAGTAGAGTGAGGTGAGTAAATGGGATAACCATAGCGATTGCCTTTAGCACCAGCTTGTGCTGATAGTTTTACTACTTATCAGTCGGTGGATATGAATATACGCAAATTAGTGCAGCGGAAATAAACCACCAGCTAAAAATGTAGGTTGGGTGGAACGTTTACGCCAAGCGTTTGCTTCGCAAACGCTTGGCGTCGGTCGAAGGAGAAGTGAAACCCAACACAATGTGTTCCGGAGTTGGGTTACGCTATCGCTACACCCAACCTACTTATTCCAACATTTTAGGTGTGTCGCGCCATTAGGAAGGTGAATTGTTCATTTCAATTAGAAAAGCTATCATCACAGAAAGTAAAGCCATATTAGCAAACCAATAGGTAACAGTTTGGTTTTCCTGAATTTGCTCAATCAACAACACTGGATCTTCACTAGGAGTTAAGGTATAGACAATCCGGCAATTTGGGTTTTTCTCAGTTGTCATACAGACAAAATCGTAGCCGTTGGTTTCTGATGTGCTCAGTTCCAAGAAACCATCGGGTCGATACAATTCTAAACGTTGGCTAATGTCTTGACAACGTTTCTGGGGCATCCAAGGATCACCAAAAAAATCAGAAGCCTCAGGCTTTAAAGTCAACCAGGCAGAGGAGTAAAGAGACTGACCTCCGGGAGTATAGATTACTGTATACTGCTCATCAATCAGTTCACAAGTGAATTGAGTATCTATCGGAGCTTCCTCAGTTGTAGCAGCTTCGCTATCTATGACATTAGTGCTACAGCTATTGAGTAAGGCAGCCAAACCAATAAATAGATAAATAATAGCATTTGTCATTTGTTGTTTGTTGTTTGTTATTTGTTATTTGTTATTGCTCTCGATAAACATACTTAGCAACAGAGGTGGGCGTAGCATTTGGATAGGTAGGGCTTGCCTCATCGAGTCGATTGACGCGGGTTTTGAAGTAATAAGTAATAAGTAATAAGTAATAAGTTAGGAGTTCAGGAGGAATTTTCTGATAAAAGTGCAAGGTTTTTGAACTAAAAAATACCATTTTCTTGCACTTTGCGAGACAAAAAACGATTGAAAGCCTTCTCTGGCATGGCTTACACACTTATTCAGCAAACCCTAGGTATACTTCGGTTTATGAGCTCAAAATATCGCCCAAATACTACGCCCCTAAATCCATTATTTATTACTTATTACTTATTACTTATTACTTATAATTAAGCCGTTCTTCAACTGCTAATTTCGGGTAAGCGATACCATATTTAGTAAATACCTGCTTCGCTCGCCTAATCAGATCTGTCTTGTAAGCAAACTCATCCCGGGCATCCATTGGGTATGCTCTGAGTTTAAAATGAGTGCCCCAGAGAGTTTCCTCCATCTGTACTGCAACTGGTAACTTCAATTGTGTGTACTTGCTGGTGTAGGCTACTTGGTAAAGGATTTGCGTCACTAATTCAACGTTAACATCATGGTCTAGGTAAAAATCGGTTAATACCTGAGCTTCTAATTGACCACTGTTGGCATTAGAAATCGCCTCTGTCCAGTTTTTACTGTGGGGAATATTGACAATATTATCATCAGGGGTTTGCAAACGAATACCCCTCAATCCATAACCTATTACTTCTCCATAATGGTCACCAATTTGGACGCGATCGCCTATACGATAGGTGACTTCAAATAGAGCCATGATTCCGGCAATTATTGAACTAACTAGGTCTTTAAAAGCAAATCCCAGAGCCACGGCAACGGCACTAGTTAAAGCTAGAACATTTCTCGCTGATATATCAATAAATAAGTTGAGCAGATGGCTAATAACCACAACAATAATCAATCCTTTACAAAAAGGAATAGATTGCTTAACTACTAAGCGAAAGCGACGAGGAACTTGCTCTGATAGCCAATCAGCAACTACCTGAATTATCCTGAGAATTGCGTAAGCAAGTAAAATACTCAGGACTCCATTGATTACTTGGGGAGCACCTATTTTTTTAAATATTCCTGGTTGTATGCTACTTGGTGCTTGAGCTAACCAAGGTAAACCATTAACATACAGGCGAGATATTAGGGTAGATGACGACATAATACCAAATCTGGTGAGAGTTGTACAGGTTATTAGCGAGACTAGGCAACAGGAGTAAAGAGTAACATTGTTTCTGGCTTCTTTTTGGACTGAAGTCCTACTACTGCTTATTACTTATTACTCATTACTCATTACTTATTTCAAGCTATCTTCAACTGCTAATTTAGGGTAGGCAATATCGCATTTGGCAAATACCTGCTTCGCTCGTCTAATCAAATCAGTCTTGTAAGCAAATTCATCCCGTGCATCCATTGGGTATGCTCTGAGTTTAAAATGAGTGCCCCAGAGAGTTTCCTCCATCTGTACTGCGACTGGTAACCTCAATTGTGTGTATTTGCTGGTATAAGCTACCTGGTAAAGGATTTGTGTAACCAATCCAACTTCAACATCATGGTTAAGGTAAAAATCTGTTAAGACCTGAGCTTCTAATTGACCACTGTTGGCATTGGAAATTGCCTCTGTCCAGTTTTTACTGTGGGGAATGTTGACGATATTGTCATCAGGGGTTTGCAAACGAATACCCCTCAAACCATAACCAATTACCTCCCCATAATGCTCCCCAATTTGGACGCGATCGCCTATGCGATAGGTCATTTCAAATAGAGCCATAATTCCCGCAATTATTGAGCTAACTAAATCCTTAAAAGCAAATCCTAAAGCAACTGCAACTGCACTAGTTAAAGCTAAAACATTTCTCGCTGATATATCAATAAATAAGCTAACTAGATGGCTCACCACTACAATAATGATCAATCCTTTTACAAAAGGAATAGATTGCTTAACCACTAAGCGAAAGCGACGAGGAACTTGCTCTGATAGCCAATCAGTAGATACCTGAACTATCTTTAAAAGTGCGTAGGCAATTACCAGACTTAGGACTCCATTGATTACTTGGAAAGTAGTTATTGTTTTCAGGATTCCTGGTTGTAAGCTACTGTCACTTGGCACTTGAGCTAACCAAGGGAAGTGACTGAGCCGCTGTAAACCATTAATATAGAGACGTGATATGAGGGTAAATGACAACATAATCAATCTTCTTCAATAAAAAAGTTATTGTGGGTTAGTTCCCATCGGAGCCTCGGATAGTGAGCTGGATTAACCATCAGTAATTGCCGCCGTCGCCAAATTACTCCACTCCGCAGTAGCACTTGCACTTGTCCTTGAACAATACTTTCAGCTTCTCCTAAACTAAGAGCTAAACAGGGTAGATTGATCTGACCATGTAGTAGCAGGGAAAACAGTAGATAGCGGTCATCAGCAGTTAACTTTGGTAAATCTGGTAATGTTACTGATGTCGGCTGGATTGTGCCTGAATTTTCCTCTTCCATGGGACTTGCTTCAGGGTCAGAGGGGAGATACTTGAGGGAAGATATCCATAATTGTGCGGCTACTGCGCTTATACCTAAAGATAAGTCCTCTATACGCTCAAAATACGGCTGTGATTTGTCTTTTTGTTCATTTTTAGTTGACTCATCCTCGCTAAAATCAATAGCTATTTCTTCAATAATGGGTGTTAACCAAGCTTGGAGTTCCTCACTATTCACTACTGGCAGCTGCTGTAGTTGTTCAAAATAGGCATCGATTTGGCAAACATAGCTCAAGTACTTCCAAGTCCATTGATTACAGCCAATTAACCAAAAGCGAGATTGCTCCCTAGTTACCAAGTCTCGCAGATAGGTAACTCCATCCCAACCCTGAACACAGCGCAAAAAGTACCAGGATAGATCAGGAATAACCACAATTTGGCGTTTGCTGCTGTGTTTCTGCTCCAATTGTTTCTCAAATACTTGTTTTAATTGTGCTGTAATTGCTGATGGCTCTGTTAACTGTATTGACTCTGGCAAAGGATTAATAATTTGCCATGCTTCAGGCTGCCAAGTGATTAAGCTTTCTTGCAGAGTCTGGGAAATTCGCTCAATAGGCTTACCCAAAATGACTAAACTGTTGGCAGTTGGCTCTTCCTGCCAAGTAGAAAGCGCTTCCTTGAGAGCAGTTTGCACCACTGATTGATGGGTGGGATGAGTAGATAAACTCTCAATCCTTGTAATCAGTTGGTTAGTAGTTGACCTTGGTAAATCTTTAAGAGTGTCTCCTAGCATAAGAACAAGGAATTTAGAATTTAGAATTTAGAATTTAGAATGGGGAATTGGCAAAAGATGCTGAAATTGAGGGTATCCAACTTGTTTGCTACTGTAGGGGCGCACCGACGTGCGCCCTCAACCGACGTGCGCCCTCAACCGACGTGCGCCCTCAACCGACGTGCGCCCTCAACCGACGTGCGCCCTCAACCGACGTGCGCCCTCAACCGACGTGCGCCCTCAACCGACGT
>JAAHHL010000420.1 GCA_010672185.1 Caldora sp. SIO3E6
TGAAGTTATTAAAACTGACTAGAGATAAGATTTTGTTGCTATTAATAGCACTATCGAGAGCAATAACTGGGATGCCTTTTTCAATAATTTTTTCGGTCACGGGAACAAGACGATTGGCATCCATAGGTGCAATAATCATCGCATCAGTAGTTTGACTATTTAAATACTCAGCAATTAGTCTTATTTGTGCTTCAATACATTGAAATTCATTATCACAAGGTTCGGTAATGTAGGCTAACTCGACATTAACGCCAAAATCTTTTCCTGCCTGCTGGATACCTTGCCATGTGACCGACCAGTAATCATGCTCAGATAATTGTTCGTAATTAGGAGCTTTAGTAACAAAAGTAATTTTCCAGGGTTGGGTGGCAACTATTTCGGTCTCTAGATCGATATTAGACTGCTCAAAATCAGAAGAATTTATTGCTGTTTGAGTAGCAATATCACTAGAGATAGAGGAATTTTCTTCTACAACTGATGATTTATTAACACCCGATTTACAACTCACTAAACAGATGCTAAAATAAAAGAGAGTAGTCAAGATAATCAATAATTGATTTTTCATGAAAATATTTATTTGTTGTTCTTAATTAAAATTTAACTTTTTAAAGTGCTATATATTATAACATAGTCTAAATAGCAAGTGAGGTATAAGACTGCCTAATCTCACTGCCCCTGACTTGGTCAGTTCTGAGAACAGCAAAATTTGAAAAATTCAATTTTCTTAATATTGAAAAGTACTTACCTCATAAAAGGAAGAGCCAAAAATAGCAGTAGAGCTCAAAATTTTTAGTGGCGGTTCTGAAATGGATTACTGAAAAATAAGCGCTTACGTTTGATTGTGTTTGAAGCTACGTAGGAGTCAATATTCAGCGGGATGGGACTGAAGAGGGAATTGCGTTAGATTTGGAAAATGCAGGAATCCCGAAAAATCATATTGTTTTGGGTTTTAAGCCTCCAGAAATACGTCCAATGACCGGGTATGCGGTTGCTTAACTACATCACTACTGCAAATTCTGGGATACTGAACCTATTGATATTAGGCACCATAGGTTTTCTCCGGTACACAAGGGGTAAATTGAATGAAGACTGAACTATCAATCGAAGAATTTTTCTCGATATATGAGCTTCATGATTCTTGTCTTATGTCTACTAAAATTAATGGAGATGGTTCAGTACTATTTGAGATTGATTTTGATGAGGTTTGGAATAAGCAAGGGATTGAAAAAATTACAGTAGTCAAGTTCAAATCAGTTTATGAAATAACAGGATTTAAAATAGATCGTTTAAATATCATAGGTACTGTAGATTACACTGTTATTGATGACTATAACTGTGAATTTGTAGTAAACAACGAAAGAAAAAGTCTAGTCTATATAGTTTATTTTGAGTTTGTAGCTGGTGGTGAATTAACAATGGTTTGCGAAAACTCAATAGCGATTATTTATTAAAGAATGTACTGGCGTGACACGACTAAAAATGTAGGTTGGGTGGAACAAAGTGAAACCCAACAAAATGTGCTCCGGAGTTGGGTTACGCTATCGCTACACCCAACCTACTTCTTCCAACATTTTAGGTGTGTCGCACCACTACAGCGCTACTGCAAGTTCTTGGAAAATTGGCAAGAGTAGATCAACATCTAGCAAAAATACCGTTAATGGTGTTGTTTCCTGGGGAATAACAGCAACATGACTGGCAACATCTAAGGTATCAGCACGACGATAGGACTCAGGGAGAATACGAATTTGGGATAAGGGAACTTCTTCTAATGAGGGAGTATTGGCAACCGGAATACCGTAAAGCTCACCAGTTGTATTTTTAACAATCACTAGATAACGACTGGAATTAGATAGATCGGTTTGACTAGACTTGAAAAATCGCCGATGTAAGTCTACAACTGTCACTTCACGATCACCTAGATGAGTGACTCCTACTGGTTGAACTCCACTACCATAAATTGGTTTATATCTTAATACTTTGTGAACAGACTTAATGGGCAGAGCAAGATTGAGGTTGCCGATACCGAAAACTAATAATTTGAAGAATGGTGTTGTCATTTGTTGTTTGGGAATTGGGAATTGGGAATTGGGAATTGGGAATTGGGAATGGATGCAGAATCTTGGGTTAGATTAACCTAAAACTTACCACCTACCACCTACGACCTAAAACTTACCACCTACCACCTACGACCTAAAACCTACCACCTAACACCTAACACCTAATAATCTGCTTGAGTTCTGCGACGAACTCTTGTTCTAAAAAGGGCTTAGTAAAGTAAGCGGTAGCACCTAAGTGCTTTGCTAGCCATTGATGCTTCTGACTACTGCGGGAAGTGAGCATTACTACAGGAATTTTGGAGAGTTGGGGGTCTTGGCGATGATGGCTGAGAAAGTCAAAGCCATTCATATTGGGCATTTCAATATCACAAACCACCAGGTTAACGGATGAGCTTTTTTGTAATTGTTCAATCGCTTCTCTGCCATCTCGTGCCTGTAAAACTCGAAAACCAGCCTTTTCTAAAGTTAGAGCTAGGGTGCGTCGCAGGGTGACAGCATCATCTACTATTAACACTGTCGGTGCTTGAGCTGTTCTAATGGCGGAAACCTGCTTGAAGAAAGAATCTTGCTGGGGCGCTGATGTACTATAAATATTACTCGTAATCCCAGTGGCTCCGCTAGTTTGACTTAGAGCTAACTCAAGCAAAATATTAGCGTCAATTACAGGAATCAGAGTACCATCCCCCAGGATCGTACAACCGTAAGCATAACTCGGAGGTGCGATCGCTGAACCAAAAGGTTTGATTACCAGTTCTTGTTCAGTACCTAGACTATCAATTTCCAAGGCAAACATCTGCCTTTCTCCTCCCATAACTAGCATCGGAGCCGCCCAATCTTCGGGAGAGGCGACTCCTAATGAGGCTTGACTGAGGGGAATTTCTGGCAAGGGACAGCCATAGTTCAGCAGTTCCGCCAGTCGATAAACTGGGATAATAGTTTGGTGCCAGTACAAAAACCGTTGGCTTCCTGATAGTTTAATTTGGTTAGGTTCAGGCACGATAACTTCTTCAATACTGTCCGAAGGTAGTGCCAAGTTAGTAGTACCGACTAAGCAAACTAGTAAATTAGCGATTGTTAGGGTTAGCGGCAGGGTTAAAGTAAAAGTCGTTCCTCTTCCAGGGGATGAATTTACTGAAAAAGTCCCCTTGAGCGATCGCAATTGCGATCTCACTACATCCAATCCTACTCCCCTTCCAGAAAGTTCACTAACCTGACTAACAGTGGAGAATCCGGGCTGAAAAATAAATTCCCTCAGGCGATTATCAGAAATTGTCCCAAGCTCTTCTGTTGATAACCATCCCAACTCCAGGGCACGATGACCAATTCGTTCTAAATTTAGACCTTGACCATCATCAATTATCTCAATTATGGTTTGACTACCCCTGTGGTAAGCGCGAATTTCAATTTGACCAGTTTCTGGTTTAGCATGTTGCCTTCTGATCTCTGGGGATTCGATGCCATGATCAAAGGCGTTACGGAGTAAGTGTACCAGGGGATCGTAAAGTTTTTCCAAAATTGCTTTGTCCACCAATACTCCTGTACCACTCATTTTTAGTTTAACCGGTTTGTGGTAAGTGGTAGAAAGAGCCCGCAATACCCGAGGAAAACGATTGAGCACTTCACCCAAGGGCAACATCCGAGCCCACATCAGCTCATCCCGCAGCTGAGTCTGCATTTGTCGCTGTTGTTCGAGAGTTTGATCAGACTGCTTAGCAAATAGTGCAATATCATCAACTGCTTCTTCCAGCTGTACCATTTCTTCGAGAATACTTTGTAGCTGGGAGTGCAAAACTCCGTAGCTATCCATTTCTAGGGAGTCAAAATCGGAGGTATTTGTCACCCATTGTCCGCTTATTGTCGTCTGCCAACTACCAACCTTAGTTTTCCTCACCGATAACTGATTGTTAAACGCGGACCAACCAACTACCATCTGATCTGATAGTTCCCGTAACTGAGCTACCAAGTTGCCAAATTGGGAAAATCGATTTAGTAGCCCCTTTACTGAACCCTGTAGTTGCTGATTTTGCAGGGAAAGGCTATTGCGGTTAATCGCAAATTCACCGATGAGATTATTCATTCTCTCTAATCGATCTAAGCTAACCCGCACCGACATTTGGGCAGTGGGAGTTGCATCAGCTGCAGGAGTGGGAGTCGTTACTGGGTTAAGTTCCTGGGGAGGTTCAGCAGACTGGTTGGTGGGAGATATCTCCCTAGAAGTCGGTTGCAGTGGAACTAAACTGCTTGCCTGTGAGCCAGTCGGAATATCTGTAAGAGCCAACTCAGATGCATCTGCAAGAGCTAACTCAGATGTTGAGATTTCTTGGAGAGATGGTAAACTCTCAAAAATCTCCCCAATGGATTGAAGAGCTTCCTCTAAGTTTGCTGGTGCTTCTTTAATTGAGGTAAGGTAAGAGTCTTGTTCAGTGGCCTGTGGTTCATTCTGTAGAGATGGAGCAAGAGTAGCTTCAATTTCCTCAACTATCTCCACCTCAGCAGCAATAACGGAACTATTCTCTAGATCCACCTCCAAATCTAGAAATTGTTGTTGGTTGTTGGTTGTTGGTTGTTTGATAATTGGGAATTGGGAATTGGGAATTGGGAATTGGTGAGTGTCAATATCTCCCTTGTCTCCCCCAGCTCCCTCAGCTCCCTCAGCTCCCTCAGCTTTTCCTGCTCCCCCCTCCTCGCATAAAGCCAATAACTCGACAGAGGGACTTCCTCCTTGAGTAGAGTCCCCTGCCAACACGGCTTCTCTACCTGCCTGAAAATCAGCTAGTGCCAGTTGAATAATTTCTACTGCACGCTCTGGGTGAGTATCTAGAGCCTGTTGAGCTGTTTGCGCGATCGCGGCAAATCCTGGTAAGTTTAGTAACTCAGCGAACCCAGCAAATACCTCAGTTTGAGCTTTTAATTCTCCAGCTACCTCGTAGTTATAAGGATTAGCTACAACCGCAGCAAGGCGTTCGATACCCTCAGCCACATCTACTTCAAAAATAGATAAAGCCATATTAACCCCCAACTCTGAAGAGCTGGGAATATAATTATCCGCCTGGGTAAGAGCATCTCCGAGTTGTTCTTCTATCTGGGTAAAGATCGGTTCAGCTACAGCTAAAGCTTGTTTAGCATCGAAGTTACCAGAGTTAATCTGCTCCATCAAAGGCAAACGCAGACAGTCGTAAGCTTGCAGTATTTGGCTTTCTAGGTCAATATCAATAGCTACGGATTCATTGTAGAGAGCTTTAAAGATATTTTCTAAGCGGTGAGCAAGAGTTTTAATTGCTTCTAATTCAACACTGGCAGCTCCCCCTTTAAGGGAGTGAGCAGCTCGCATTAAATCATGAATTTTGGCAGTACTACGCTCCGAGGAAAGTGTCAGTAAACCATGTTCAATTATCTGCAATAACTCAGGAGCTTCTTCAATGAAGAATTGATATGCTTGATCGCGAATTTCTGGATTGATGGGCATGGTTATTTAATGGCTAATTGGTAATGGCTAATTGGTAATGGCTAATTGGTAATGGCTAATTGGTAATGGCTAATTGTTAATGGCTAATTGCTAATGGCTAATTGGTAATGGCTAATTGGTAATTGCTAATTGCTAATGGTTAATTGGTAATTGGTAATGGTTAATGGTTAATTGCTAATTGGTAATGGCTAATTGGTAATGGCTAATGGTTAATTGCTAATTGGTAATGGCTAATTGGTAATGGCTAATGGTTAATGGTTAATTGCTATTGCCGATGGAATTTAAGTAGGCGTTGAGTTTAGGTGATAGTTTGTCAATGATTAGATTGAGTCTGCTTATTTGTTCATCCGTTAAGAGATTTCGCACGTAGGCTCGTCTTAACCAGTTTATTGTTTCATACAGTGACCCTCTAGCAATCTTAACGAAGCGCCGATTATCTTGGAAGTTATATCTACCCTCCCCCTCTGCGATATTAGCGCTGATACTATCAGCTGACCGAACAATCTGTTTGCCAATTGTATCTTTAGTAAAGTAGTCCCATCCCCTAACAATATTCCAAATCTCATCTGCTAATTTTTCGGAAAGTTGGTAAACTTCTAGTTTTTCAAAATTCGGTCTCCCCATATATTCCCATTAATTAGGACTTACACATTGTACAGTGCGCAACTCCCATTAATAACCATGAGCCATTGGTGAAAAGTTAAGGTAAAGATGTCGTTGTCAAGGGAGCGGAGGAGCGGAGGAGCAGAGGAGCGGAGGAGTGGAGGAGTGGAGGAGCGGAGGAAGAAGAATACAATTTTCCTTAACCCTTGGAGTATTTCCATATATAGGTTTTTTTAGAACTACTACGCCATATATGGGAGTTGACAAAATGCACG
>JAAHHL010000421.1 GCA_010672185.1 Caldora sp. SIO3E6
TGTGCTACCGGAGCCATCCCTGTTTTTTTACTCGGTAGATTTTGGACTGTACTTAGTTCTGCTTGGTTACACGGAGGTCTTTTTCACATTGCTTTTAACCTAGTGTGGATTAATCAGACTGGGCCTCTTGTCGCTAAGTGCTATGGTGCAAGTCGGCTAGTGCTTATTTATACAGCTGCTTCCGTAGTTGGTTCTACACTGACTAGCGTAGCTGGACAGTATTTTGATCAACTTCCTCAGATTCTACATGGTGCTAGTTTATCAATTGGGGCTTCAGGAGGTATCTTTGGCTTATTTGGAGCATTAGTAGCCTATGGACAAGTTACCGGTGAAGGAGCCATTGGAAGACAATATTGGAACTATGCAGTAGTTCTGTTCCTGATTGGATTTATTATGCCTGCTGTTGACAACTGGGGACACCTAGGAGGTTTTCTGGGTGGATACGCCATATCCCTTCTGCCTTGGTTAAATCCCAGCACTCCTGAAAGTCACAGACATTTGTTAGCAGCGATCGCTTGTCTAGTTTTGACGGTGCTGAGTATCGTAGCATCCGTGGGACATGGACTAACGTATTAGTTGTTTGTTGTTTGTTGTTTGTTGTTTGTTGTTTGTCCTTTGTCCTTTGTTGTTTGTACTAAGGTGATTTTTTCGGAAAGAAAGTACCAGCAAATCCAAGGTATGGCGTTTTACCCTATCGCTAACCGCCTTGGCAGCTTAAAAGCTGTTATGGAAATCACTGACAACAAATGACCAATGACCAATGACCAATGACCAATGACCAATAACCAATAACAAACCTCAAGGACTCACCGTGGGAATTGGCTCTGGTACTTCCGTTGCCTCACCGGTAGGTGAACTTTCAGGTTCTGTTTGCTCTGGTGTACTGGCTAACTGTTTAATTTGGTCTTTGTGTTGAGCTGGTGCTAGAGAAATGGCTTTTGTGAAGAGGCTGTCAGCTTCTGCGGTTTTACCCTGTTGCTTGAGAATCAAGGCTTTACCCAAAACTGGTCTCCAGGCTTCTTGATCAGATTTAATCGCCTCATCATAGACGGTGAGGGCTTCTGTGTAGCGATTTTGGCTAGCATAAACCTGACCTAACAACATCTGTACCCCAACGGTATCAATCGTACCAGGTTGAAACTCATTGATAGATGCTGCTGTTTTTAGCTTCTTTTGCAATTCGCCAATTGCTGCTTCTGGGCGACCCTGTTGTACCAATAGACTAACAAGACCTTGCAGTGCATTCATATTGCCTTGTTGCAGCGCTAGTACATCACGATAAGCTTGAGCTGCTCCCTCGCGATCGCCTACTTGTTGTTTGGCCTGAGCCAGTAAAATAACAAAATCAGTCTGCTCAGGATTTAGCTTGGCTAACTGCTCTAGGGGTGAGATCACTCCTTTGATATCCCCCAGCCGCAACCTTGATTCTACTAGACCTCGCAGTGCTGTCGTGTTGTTCGGCTCCCGCTGTACAACTAATTCATAGCCTTTAGCCTCAGCTTCGAGTTTTGCTTGTTGTTGAGCAGAAATTGTTGGTGTTGCCGCTGGTGAGGCTCCTGTAGTAGGCTGGTCTCCCCTGAAGACACTTCCGAGCAAAGGAACCATCGAAATACCCACAAAGGCCAGCACTGCCAACACTAATACCAACTTTAACCAGGGACTGCGCTTTTGAGACACAAAATTTCCTTGAACTCCAACTACAACATGTATGAACCCACTTCCAGATCTTACACTCTTGTAAGCCACTCCAGACTAGAGGCAGCGTTCTTTTTTAGAGCGTCGTTGTTTATTTGTACGGGTTCTAGTTTTCTGAAGCAATGTCATAATCCTACCAAAATTTGGGCAACATAGAGCCTAGAGTTATTATAGTTAGAGGATTTTACCAGTTAAAAATTCCATAAACTTTACGGATATACCAACTATCCCATTGCATTTTATACAATAGGCAGGCTGATAATTAAGTTTCTTCACCTACAAGCATTTTTGGTTGCTCAACCTCAGGGCATAGTTCCTGAAACAGCCAGTAGCTAGGTAGTGTTGAATAAAAGACTCTTCTGAAGTCAGTCCAACCCCCATAAGGGTAATGTGTCTCCGCCGCGCTAGGAGGTTAGAGGTTATATGAATCTTTCTGTGAATCGGTCTACCGACTCACCCAAGTCTTCTGGAGTTGAGTTACCAGAAGAAGCACCACAAGTGCCAAACCAGTCCCCAGAGACGCCAACTGGCGATTCTCCTAACGATACCAACTCAACTGCTACAGCTGATTCAACTGGGACTATGTCACCAAAAGTCGAGCGAGAGCAACCAATTCCTCCCCCAAGTGAAGCCAAGCAATACCGAGCTATTGGGCTAATCAAGGGACAGTATATGCCCTCAGCAGAACAGTTGACTCGAGGTACTTTAGTAACCACAGATGGAACCCTGATTGATGCCGTGTTACTGGGCAGGGTGATGAGCTTGGTCAAAAATCACTTGGACTTAGCACAACCCCATCTTTGGGTAGTTTATCCCCGGTCCAGGCAAGAAGACAATAACTTACACGTCCAAATTGTCGGTGTCTGGGAACCAGAAAAACTTCATCAAAAAACATCAACTACATCCCCAGAATCTGAAATAATTCCTGAAGAATCAGAAATAGAGACAGTTGAAGAGGTTTCTCAACCTGAAGTTGCACTCGCTTTTCAAGATGGCTATTTTTCTATTCGCGGTGAAGTAATCTACCACTCAAAGGAGCAGGAGCGGGTAGTTATTAAGATTAGACAGTCTCCTCGTAAACAGTCAGAAGCGCCTAAGTTTTTTAAACTCAGCCTCAAGGGAAATTTGGGAGAAAAAGTACTTGGTCACTTTTGGGATTTACATGCCCAGTTGCAGGGGAATACTCTGTTAATTCAGGAAGCTAACGACATTGGTATGATGCCGGTGAGGAAAAAACGACCAGGAGGTAAAAAACCTTTCCGCAAGAAACACTCCTATAAAAACAAGAAAGCCTCTAGCCAACGCTCCGGTAGTTCAGGTGAACGCCCAGTAACAGCACCAGCTAAACGTAGAGAGCCTTTACCCAAACCGATTAAGCATAGTCAAAAACGGAATGGAGGTTAGGTGTTAGGTGTTAGGTGTTAGGTAATGGGACAGTTATGATCCCTAAGTATAGCAACCGCCAAGGCGATTAGGACAAGGGGCTGCCATCCCCTTGTTAACTTGCCCTACTTGAGAATGTCTTAACTGCCCTGGCGACTGCTATAAGAGTATTTTTGGCAAAATAACTCCAATTTACTTTTTCTTAACCTAAAACCTAAAACCTAAATTAATCTAGAGCAATTTGAGCATCCCATCGGTCTTGAGGTAAAAAGGAGCTGTTCATCGGAATTGGTGCTACTGGTTCAGTCAGGGAAAATTCCCCTTGCTCAATCCATTGCTTCAATTCCCCAGCTACTTGCCGTGAGAGAAAGATACTAGCCAGAGGAGCTACCCTTACTGATTTAGCATCAATCGTAATGTGACCAGATTTTAATTGAGCATAGCTTACTAAACCAAAGGTAGGACGCACACGCCGGGGAATAGAAAAGTCCACAACAGGTGCGACAATGTCTTGATCTTGGACAGCACAGTGTTGGACAACTTCTTCATTTAAGACTGGTAGCGGCACGCCAACACCCAGCATCAGAGAAGAACCATAATTTTTGAAATAGCAACCCCTAACCCACTTAGAGTTCATCTGTTTCGCATCTCCAATTAAAGCAAGAGTTGCTGCCGGTCCTACTGGTATTCGGTTGGGAAGGCGTTTTTGCAGGGGGAAATGTTGGGTTCCTTCCCAAGCAACATAACCAATACCCCCACCGAGGAAAATCTTCGTGCCAATCCCAATTAGTTTGAGGTCTGGATCATTGAACAGGGGAGAAATTGCTCCTGGGTTGGAGTAAACTGCATTAGAAAGCCTCGGTTGTAGGGGACCAAGATAAGTAAATAGGGGACGTTCTCCCCCATTAACGCCAACAATAAAATTTTGATAAAGATTACGGGGATTAAATAAATAAAACTGGTTAATTGTCTTAGAAGTGATTGTTGTCTCAAAAGACGCCCTAGGATAGCAGTCTGTTACCTGTCCTAGAGCTCGCAGTTGTACGGCTTTACCAGCAATCAAGTCTTCAATGACGTGTCCACCGCCCCGTTCTTTTGATTCTTCAGTATCTGGAACATCACCAGCACCAGTGGAGTTTGCTACTTGAGTTGCCCCTAAATACAAATCTACTGCTCCAAAGCCAGGGTAAGCAGGTACTCCATCCAACCAGCACTGGCGAATTTTGATCGGTGGATCTGTATGTCCTAAATTGATAATTGCACCGGAAGACTCCATTGGTTCAAAAGTACCAGTGGTAATCACATCCACTTGTTTCGCTGCCTGAGTTACACCGACATCTGCCACCCGTGCTTTTAATTCTTCAACAGTCCATACCACTGCACAACGGTGGTGAATTTTGTCATTGATTTGAGCAACTGTTCGCATAGGAGCTAAGCCTTCAGCTTTTTAGATTGTAATTTTTACATCAAACTTTATTCTTCCTCAGCTCAACAAACCTTGCCAATATCCACTCAATTTAGAAACAGGCGGAAAAAGTTCAGATCCCCAAATCCCCAGAAGCCCGACTTCTTGAAGAAGTCGGGGATCTTCCACCTCAGTGGCGATCGATGAGCCAATAGGTAGTCATTTCTCCTTTACCCTTAACTTTAATCACACCCCGCTCTTCCAAAACATATTTATCTTGCAAACGCTCATAGGTTTGGGCAGTAACTTGAATCTTACCTGGAACTCCTGATGATTCCATCCTTGATGCTACATTCACTGCATCTCCCCATAAATCATAGATAAACTTTTTAATGCCAATCACTCCAGCAACAACGGAACCAGTGTTAATCCCGATGCGAATTTGGAAAGGTTCGCCAACATCTGCCTGAAATTGATAAATTGCCCTTTGCATATCTAAAGCCATATTAGCGATCGCTTCAGCATGATCGGGCATGGCTACAGGTAAACCTCCCACTACCATATAGGCATCCCCAATGGTTTTAATTTTCTCCAAACCATGTTGCTCTGCTAATTGGTCGAATAGAGAAAAAACCTGATTAAGCAACTTGACCAGTTCTGTCGGAGGCATTCTAGCAGAAAGAGGAGTAAAACCGACAATATCAGCAAACATAATAGTTGTCTCATCAAATTGCTCAGCGATCGCCCTAGTATCTTCTTTGAGCCGATCAGCAATGGGTTGGGGTAAGATATTTAGTAATAATTCCTCTGATTTTTTCTGTTCTATCCGCAATTTTTCCTGTTGTATCCGCAGAGCTTCTTCTGCCTGTCTACGTTGAGTAATATCATCTATGACTCCCAGAATACCAATTACTTTACCCTGCTCATCATGAATGGGAATTTTATTGATATCGAGCCAGCGTTTTTGTCCATCTTCTCCGGGCTTTTGTTTGACATCAATGTGATGTAACTCCTCCTGATCTGCCTCCATAATTTGACGATCTTTAGCCCGAAATAAGTCGGCCACAGCTTCCGGCAGCAGATCGTAATCTGTCAAACCGACTACATCTTCTGGATTATCCAGCTTAGCAGCTTCAGCCCAGTTGCGGTTACATCCTAAAAAGACTAAATTAGTATCTTTCCAGAAAACTTGCTGGGGAATATTATCCAGAATCAGCCGCAAATACGCCTCTTTTTTGATTAATTCTTCCTCAGTTTTTTTGCGGTCAGTAATATCACGAGCCACCCAAATCACCGAGTCCTCTGTAATAGGCGAAATACTAGCAGAAAACCAAACCTCTTGACCCTTCGACATCAAGCTATACTCAACCTGAACAGTTTGTTGCGTTTGTAGAGCTTCTCGAATATAACCAACAAAAATATCTGCTTTTTCTGAAGGTAAAATTTCGTGTTCCAGCTTACCAAGAATTTCATCAGCTGGTTTGTAAAGTATTTCAGACTGAGAAGATACAACTTTGAGATACCGTCCCTGACTATCTTTCACAAAAATCAATTCAGTCATCGCGGCAAACAAACCCCGCAGTTCAGACTCTGCTTGAGTTAGGGAAGCTGTTCGTTGTTGAACACGAGTTTCTAGCTCATCAAAAGACTCCTGCAACTGTTTAGCCATTTTGTTAAAGGAAAGAGCCAGAATATTCAATTCTTTAACATTTCCCAGTTCCACTTTTTGGTCTAATTCCCCACTAGCTATGGCTCCAGCAGCAGCACTTAAGCGGAGAATTGGCTGAGTAATCCAGTGAGAGGTAATAATGCAAGAGCTGTGGCGATAACCAATGATCCTAAACACAGTCCAATGGTAGTGCGAGTGTTAGTATTAATTTCCTCCATGAACTCTGCTTCGGGAG
>JAAHHL010000422.1 GCA_010672185.1 Caldora sp. SIO3E6
TAGTCTCCAGTAACTTCTTGCCGCTCTAGTACCCAGCGCTCAGCTGCTTCAAGTCCCTCTTGCCGGAAGGGCACAATATCCCAATCTTCTACTAGTTTAAAGGTATCATCAAGGGTAACAAACAGATCCGTCCAATCCCCATTACGGGGTAATTCAAACCGGACATTACTGACTCCCTCAGTATAAAGTTCGTCTAAGGTAATAGCAGGTTTAGTTTGATAAACGGGCTTTTGATCAAACACAATTAACAAAGGAACCGTACTTCCCCTTGCCCAACTCGACATTTCGTAGATACTGAACAGAAATTGCTCCGGTAACAGCATCACCCAGGGGGGAATAGAAGGAACACCCCGCCAGTCATAGCAACCAATTAAAGCTAAGTGAAATTTAGTGAAAATTCTGGTTTTGCTGATACCCCCTCGCTTGAGGATAAATCTTTTAGCTTTAAGCAGGGCTGGATCTGTTGCTGGCACACCTAGTAGTTTGAGTGCCATGTAGGCTTCCACAGAAGTACTTAAATGCCCACCATCTCCATAGTAGAGCTCCCAACCTCCATGTTCCCGCTGTTGACTACGCAGATAAGCTTCAACTTTATGCAAGGGTCTGGCTTGATCTGTACCCCAAATCTTATGGAGTAAGACAACTTCGGCAGTAATGGTGACATTAGACTCTAGTTCTGCCCACCAATAACCTTCAGGATATTGTAGGTTGAGCAGATAGTTTTGAGCCTTAGCCATCGCTTCTGCGACGGTAGATTCTGCGGTAGTCCTGTCTTGCGTTTGCATTCTTTAGCTAGTTAAAGACACCAAGGGAATTTTAGCTGCATCCACACAGCCGGAGGCATTGCATCCCAATGCAGCACTCCTCTTTATACCATTTTTCTCCAGTAATTTTATAGTCGCTATTCTCCACTGGCAAGATGCCAGTTCCACAGGAGTTGAGATGGTTGTTGGGTTGTGCTTCGCGACCCTCAACCTACTTGATGGGATCACTCTGAATTGTGCGATCGCAGATTTGAGAGTCACGAGGAGTCAATCACTACATTGTGTATAATTTATTCTTAACTGCTTAACTCAACAATGCGTTACTGGTGTTGGGTCTCGTTACCTCGACCCAATCTACATCTGTTCCACATTTTTAGCTGTGTCACGCCACTAGTAACCTGAGCTGAGTATTTTTGCTGAGGAGTGTCCAATGCTGTTCCAGTTAGAGCCTCAACTACAAAAACGTTTGAGCATATCGACAGAGGAGATTGTCCAGTTTTGTCAGCGGTGGAACATTACTGAATTAGCTCTATTTGGCTCAGTATTAAACGACCAATTCCACGCTAACAGCGACATCGATATTCTTATTCGCATTGCACCCAAAACTCGCCAGGGATTATTAACCCTTGCTAAAATTAAACATGACTTGGAAGCCAGTACAGGACGAGTCGTAGATATTGTCCTGAAAGAATCGATTGAGAGCAGCGAAAATTGGATTCGCCGCAACGAAATTCTGAAGACAGCCCAGGTGATTTATGAGCAGAGATAAGGCATCACTCTTGGATATCGTTAATGCAGCAAGACGAGTACTGCAATAGTCTACTTTTAGTTATAATAATTGTAACCGCGACGCGGTGCGTTACGCTGCGCTAACACACCCTACTGCCGTGACCCAGCTAAAATAGTGCATTAGAAACTGGTAGGGAAGTAAAAAGTAACAAGTAAAAAGTAACAAGTAAGAAAGAACTAGAAACCAAAATCTATTGCACCATTTTAAGTGGGTCAGTCCACTACAACCTGAAACCTAACACCTAACACCTACCGACTACGCTTAATTAAAATCCCTCTTAGCCCTGCTGCCTTAGCCGCCTGATAATCTTCTTTTAAACTATCACCAATATGCCAAGCATTCTGGGGATTGCAGTGATGTTTGGCTAAAGCAATGGCAAAAATTTGAGGATCAGGCTTAGCAAAACCGGTTTCTGTGGAAATGGTGACTGAGAGAAAAAACTCCTCTAGCTTGAGTGCTTTTAAAACCAAGTAAATGCGGGAATCAAAATTAGACACAATACCCAGCTGAATCCCACTCCTGCGCCATTGTTTCAAAGCTGGAAGAATATCGGGATAAATCAACCAAGGTTCAGCAGTAGCAAAGTAGTTGTAGAGATGATCAAAAAAGTCGGTGAAATCAGCAAACTCGCTTAGTACCCCAACTTGTTGGAAGGTGCGCAGAGCAATCACTCGCCACCATTCAAATTCACATAGGGGAATTTCATCTTGAGGAATGCCTGGGAAAGCTGGGGGACCTACCGAGGCAAAGGCATTATGGAAAGCTTCATTCAATTTATTGGCAGGAACTCTCACCCCAAACCTTTGAGCAAAAGCACTATAAACTTCTCCCACACTCCCCCTGACGCTGAATAGAGTTCCTACAGCATCGAGCAAAATGACTTGTGGTTTTTGCTTAGTCATTGGTTATCAATTGATAATTGATAATTGATAATTGATAATTGATAATTGACAATTGATTAATTTGGTTATAGTCAGTTTGTACACATAGTAAACACCAGAGGCTTCTGTTCCAGACTGCGGAAATATACGGCTAGAGTATATTTCTGGTTAGGAGACGGATTCAACAATTCTATACTAAGACTACCCGCCTCAGAAGATTGCACAACTTTCGTCTCTTCACCCCCCTGAAGCTGCAAGCTACCCCCACAAGGCAAATTACCCTGAATCTGGAGTTTGGGTGGTTGCTGGTGAGCAAGGTATTCTATCTGAAGTGTTAGCCAACCAGCAGTAGTCAGCCATTGCCGCTCTACTCTCGGCTGCACTGGGGAAACATCTAAAGTCAGAGCCTCAATAATCTGTTTAGCCGCTGACAAGGATAAAACCATCTTTTGAGCAGATGTCGCAGTACTGTAACTAGGAGAATATGGAGCTTCAGCTTGGGAACTCACTTCACCAGAACGATGGTGACCCAATATGACCCTTTGTGCTAACTGGTTTAGCGCCTGAGATTGATTGGGAAATAAACCCTCCACCGCATACAGTAATTTAGCTCCTACCAAGAGAGAAGATTGAGCGGCTTCTTGGCAAGAGTCTAACAGTTGAGCCAGAATCTGATCTGGAATTGACAGGGGTTGAAGGAGTTGTCGCAGATGGGTTAGCCAAGGCAAATTCGGCTGCCGCAATTCCTCGAAAATTGCTCCTAGCTTCTCTAGCTCCTGCTTTGTTGCTTCAGAAAGTCCTAAGTTATTGCCAAAAAGAGCTTTGTCTACTTTGGCATCTGTCAAATTTGTCTGTGTTAGGATAGCTCCTCTTAAATCTGCTCCTCTTAAGTCTGCTCCTTTTAAGTCAACACCACTAAAATCAACTTCCCTCAGATTCGCTCCTGCTAAATCATTTACTAGGGCAAGTTCTGCCTTAGTTGCTAGCTCAGAAAAGTCATCTGTGGGTGCATTTAAAACTTGCTCAATTATCAATTCAAGCTCTTGATAAGCTTCTGTATTATTCATGGAGCTAGGTGTTAGGTGGTAGGTTGTAGGTTGTAGGTTGTAGGTTGTAGGTTGTAGGTTGTAGGTTGTAGGTTGTAGGTTGTAGGTTGTAGGTTGTAGGTTGTAGGTTGTAGATTATAGCAATTCTAAGGCTTGTGAGGTACATTTTGATCCCCCTAAATCCCCCTTAAAAAGGGGGACTTTGAGACAAAGAGTGTACTTCATGAGTCCTAGAAACGCTATATCAATTATCAATTATTAATTGTTAATTATTAATTAACAATTGCTCCTCGTTGTCTTAGGTAAAGTTTCGTTTTTTCCAAGAGCCCAATATTTCTACCCAATCTAGCGCCAATCATTTGGGTAGAATTTAAGTCAGCTCCTCTCAAGTCGGCTCCTCTCAAGTCAGCTCCTCTTAAGTCGGCTCCCCTTAAGTTAGCCTCACTGAGATCAGCATCTCTGAGATTGGTTCCTCGCAAACAGGCATGGTTCAGATCCACTCCCTTCAGGTTGACACCTCGAAGATTAGCTCCGGCTAAATCTTCCTCAGGATTGATATGGGCAATTTTTGCTAGTTCTGTTAGCTGTTCAGTTTTTGCCTCTACAATCTGCTGAATAAAATCGAGAGAGTTTGATTGAGGTTGATGACTATACATGATTTAACTCTGTTCAATAGAAGTAAGACTTCTATTTCAATTGTACTAAAATTTCCTTGCAACAAATCTTTCAACTGCTTGGTTACCCAATCCGGAAAAAGGGCAGAAGGCTCCAAGGCAGGAGGCGAAAAAAGGTGTGGGGAGTGTGGGGAGTGTGGGGAGCTGAGGAAGCTGAGGGAGCTGAGGAAGCTGGGAATGACAAACAACAAATGACAAACAACAAATGACAAATGACAAATGACAAATGACAAATGACAAATGACAATTTAACAATTATTCATAGTGCAGCTCTACTTGACTGATATAAGGGGTTAATTTCTTCTTAAGTAGCCACAAGGCCATTGTTCTTTCTAAGATTGCTAATTTATTGCGGCTGATGTCTTGGGGCCAGAGTCCTTCGGCTTGAGTTAGATAGACATCTTGCTTAGAAACTTCAAAAATTGCCTTGACATGGCACGGTTTAGCTGTAACATTCATAGTTCCCAGTAAAGCATTATTGAGTGAACCTTTTAAAACTGGTTCGCCGGTTTTTACTTCAAAAACCCAAGCTGGATTTTCCTCTGAACCCTTAGTGGTTACTTGATAAGTTGTGAACTGGATCTTATCTGTTTGCTCATTTTTTTTATTGAAACTGAAAATTGCTTTTATTGTCGGTTCTCCTTTAGCCAAAGCAGCTTCGATCAAGCGTTGCCGTTCATTACCTTCTTTTTGTTCTCTGTCTGTCGGAACAGCGATTTCAAAGGGATCATTCAGTCCACGGTACTCATAGGGAATATTTCCCACCTCTAGTTTCAGCCTGAGTTCTCCACCTCTCAAGCCGAACTTAACACGACCACCAGGTAAATTTTCCCACTGTTCGTTAAAATTAATGGTTAAATACAGTTCAATTTGTTCTGTTTCTTTTGACTCTTGCCTCAACTTAGTCCACAAGTTTTTGGGGGATTCAACAATCATCGCCTTCAACTTCATATAAAGGCAGTCAGGACAATTATTCTCGGAGCTGGAGGGTAGTTCTGAAGATAAAGGATTTTGCATTACCAAAAGGGGAGTCGGTAGCTACTGCAATGGCTTTAATAAGACTAACATGAACCCGTAATCCGTAGCTACTGCAATGGGTCGTAAAGCCCTCTCTGCATCATTGGGTTAAACTTCTAGAGTTGGAGCGTAGCTTAGTTCATCCGGAGTCTGGCGAAAGTGACTTTAACTCAACGAGCGATCCCGTGGAACCGTCTGGATACTTATTGGCCACTTAATTGGCAACTCATTCAGGTTTGCAGGTAACCTTATCCTAATTCGCCTACTGATGCCATCATTCCCGATGACAAACTGAATCGCTATCTGTTAGCTCCCAGAGAACAAGACGATAAATCGAAATTTTTAGCAAAAGCAGGATTTACAGCAGATAACCCAGAACAGTTAAAATTGGCGATTCGGCAACTTGCCGATCAAGTAGAAGCCATAGAAGATAGAAATAATCAATATGGCATCTTTTACCGCGTTGAAGGTCAATTAACTGGTGTCAATAATAGCCATCTATCTGTCATTAAGATTTGGCTAAACCGTAAAGTGGATGACAAATTTCAGTTTATTACTCTAACACATAAAAAGGAGTAACATACTTATGCTTGAATTATACCAACGAGTTGCCTTAATTTACGACCTACCAGAATATAACTTGAAAACAGGCGATGTAGTTACTCTAGTAGATTATGTTACTCATCCTAGCGGTGGTGAAAATGGCTATATTTTAGAAGTCTTTAATGCTGTAGGTGAATCGATTGATGTAATTGCTGTTCCCATGTCCGCTATTCAACCACTAAGAAATGATGAGATTCTCACCGTTCGTTCTCTAGCTAAAGCGAGTTAATTGAATTTGGTCTAGGTATAGCAACCGCCCTGGCGATTAGGACAAGGGGCTTAAGCCCCTTGTTAACTTGCCTTACCTGAGAATGTCTTAACCGCCCTGACGACTACTATATTTATGAGATCGCATCCGTAACGGATGAAAGTAACACATTTTTCGTGAAAATCTCAAATCCTTGCTGGGTAAGGGTTTCCAAATGTGTTTCTTAGGAGTTAAATTAATCCCCATACTTGAAGATAACACTCCCGTTTGAGACAAATAGATGAATATCCGCATTGGTAACGGTTACGATATCCATAAGCTAGGGACAGAACGCCGTTTGATTATCGGTGGCGTGGACAGATCGGAAGAGCGTCGTTGAATTTTCCTTGGCGGAGACAC
>JAAHHL010000423.1 GCA_010672185.1 Caldora sp. SIO3E6
TTAGGCAATGGTGACAAGTTAAAAGGTCGTGCATTTTGTCAACTCCCATATATGGCGTAGTGGTTCTAAAAAAAACCTATATATGGAAATACTCTAAGGGTTAAGGACAATTGTATTCTTCTTCCTCTGCTCCTCTGCTCCTCTGCTCCTCTGCACCTCCGCACCTCTGCACCTCCGCACCTCCGCTCCTCTGCTCCTCTGCTCCTCTGCACCTCTGCTCCTCTGCACCTCCGCTCCTCTGCACCTCCGCACCTCCGCACCTCCGCTCCTCTGCACCTCCGCTCCTCCGCTCCCTTGACAACGACATCTTTACCTTAACTTGTCACCAATGGGTGGTAGGTGGGGAGAAAGTTTGTACAGTAAGCTTTTTCATCTTGCTCAAGATGAATGTTATAAAAGTGTAAATTTTATCACATTTTGGCATGTTATGTATTTTTATTAACAAAACCTTAGATTATTTTGTCTATAATTGAACTATAAACCTCTCGAAGTAAAGCGAGGTAAAGATTATGACTATAGCATTAGACTCACCAGAATCAACTTATGCCATAAGTTTTGGTTTGGAAAAAATCAGTCATATCCAACTAGAGGGATTCAAAAGTTTTTTTTCGGCTCTTCCAGCTGACCCTTTCATCAAAGATAGGTATCGTTTCAGACGACTATCCAGTTTCCGAATATCCGGTAATCAGTTAATCCAGCTTCCTCACGGTTGTCTCTGGCAAAGTAGAGATTATAATCCCATAGCAGGAGACCTCAAAAGAGAATTTGCAGAATTAGATGATGATCTGATTGCCTTAGCCGAGTTCAAACAACTATTAATTGAATTTAGCGATCGCTGCAAACTGAAATCAGGAGTTAGCATCGGAGTACATCAAATTAGGACTACTTGTTCAGCCGCTAATTTTGGTAATCCAGCACCAGAAGGGATTCACCGAGATGGATGTGATTGTATCGGCATTTTTGCGATTGCTCGTCACAATATTTTAGGGGGAGAAACTCATCTCTACGCAGCTAGAAGAGAAAAACCTGTATTTAAGAAAGTCCTGAATCCAGGAGAATTGCTTTTGGTCAATGACCGTGAATATTTCCACTATACTACTCCCATTAAACTTCTTACTGAAGGAAAAGGGACAAGAGATGTGTTTGTTTTGACTTCCCCTAGCCTAATCTCTGAATTGTAGATTGAGATTTCTAAACAAATAGACTTGATCACGTTCATAGGTTAATTCAAACTCTGGCAGATTTTTGAGTTGCTCTACCAAACTAGCGGCAAACTCTGGTGTACTCTGCCAACCAGGATGAGGTACATTGAGCAATGCATAATCAAAATTGGCTAACTCGGCAGCATCAAAACCAGCAATAGCCAGCTTAACCACAGGACGATGGGTTAAATGGGGGGCAATATGAGCCGCAGTTAACACACTACCTTTAGTTTCTACCAAAGCGATCGCTTCTTTAGTGGCTTGCCTGGTATCCAGGAATTCTAGATATCTGGAACCAAAATAGCCAAACTTAGCTAGGGCAAGGAATGCGACTAATGTCCACACCATGATTGCTTTGGGAGAGCGCAACCAACCACTACCCTGAGCCAGAGTTCCCATGACTGCTAATAGTAGAAAAGGTAGAGTAGGTAGAGAGTAATGGTGAACTAAATTTTTGTGACTGGGTACATCTGTAAGAAAGTTGATTGCCAGGGTCGGCACAATAACTATCAAGGGGGTGAGGTATCCTAGGGAGATGCCCCAAATTACCGGTGCAAATAACAGAACCAGATATTCGAGGTTAGGCAGGGTAAACAGGTGTCCTAGTACTAGTCCTGGCTTGAGGAAAATATTAGTGATAATTTCTAAAACCGAGGAGCCTAAATAGCTATAACGGCTAACTGCTGCTGCTTCATTACCACCACTAAACCAAGGAATAAGTACTTGAGTGGTAATCAAAAACCAAGCAACACCAGTAGCCAAAGTGATTGCACCAGACAAACGCCGTTGCTCAAAGATTAACAGCCAGAAGCCCATAGCTGTGACAGTCAAGGATAATACAGCCTTGGAGCTCAAAACTAAAATCAGACAACCAATAAACCAAGCAATTCGTCCTAGCCGCGCTGCTAAAACTGCTCCTAAAAGTCCAGGTATGGCTAAAACTTCTGGGTGGAAATCGAAGAGATTGACATTGAAAACCAGGGGGTAGAGTAGGTAAACCACTGCCATGGTTACCGCTTGTGTTTCTGATAAAGCAGCCTGAAGAGCTAGACGCCAGGTAAACCAACAGCCTAATGCTAAAGCGATCGCTTGCACTGCGAACAACCAGTGAACATCTGGGTAGATCTTGTACAGTAAAGCCAGGGGATATAAAATAGGAGCCGCATGATCCGCCATAGCGTGATAACCCCAGAAAGAAACAATAGGTGTTTTCCCCTGACTCATTAAGTAAAGTGCCTGGTCAAAAAATCCGAGATCAAAAGCTGTTGATTGAAATAGGGCATGTCGCCAACTGGAGCACAGGAAAAAAACCAGGGCACTTGCTCCGGTTATGAGACTGACGGTATTTGTTGTTTGTTGTTTGTCGTTTGTTATTTGTTGTTTGTTATTTGTCATTTGTCAATAAAAGGAATTGGCTTCCCGCCACTTTTTGCGATCGCTTTTTGTACCAGCTTATGCTGAAAGCTGTTATTTTGTGGTATTATTTTATAATGGTAAAAGTGTGCCACCTATAGACTCCCTTTGTGTCCTTTGTGTCTTTGTGGTTCCTTCTTTCCATATCTGTATTGCTCGAAGGCGTAGTATTGGGATAGATATACTTGAGTCTATGTGTTAACTGCCGGAGGGCGAAGCATTGGGATAGGTACAATTGGGTCTATGTCGTTAAGTTATCGCCCAAATGCTACGCCCCTACGTGCCTACGTGCCTGCGCCCCTACATTAACCAACTACTATGACTAACAGCTTTACTCACGGTTATGTACTGCTGATTGGGGTTGGGGAATGTGTTTACTCAGAATGGTCACTTCCTGTAACTGTTAAGGATATGCAGGCGCTTCAATCTCTTCTGAGAGATTCCAACCTATGTGGTTATCTTCAAGATGAGAACCACATCCGTCTATTACAGGATGCTGATGCTACAGGTAGCGGGATTTTGCAGGGTTTATACTGGCTTCAGAAACAAGCAGCTGCGGATGAGGAGGCAACTGTGGTAGTTTACTACTCCGGTCATGGTTGGTGGGAGGAGTCTACGGGTAAGTATTATCTCATTCCCCACGATATTAACCCTTTTGATATTCCTAACTCGGCTTTGTCGGCGGAAGCTTTTACCGAGGCACTGCAACAAATTCCGGCACAGCGACTGTTGGTAATTATCGATAGTTGCCATGCTGCGGGAATGACTACCGCGAAGGATAAGCAAGCAGGAATTAAGCTTCCTCCTGGTTTGGTGCAGAAGAGTTTGCCAGAAAAGGTGATTGCTCAACTCAAGCAGGGGAAAGGGAGAGCAGTTTTTAGTTCCTCCCGGGGAGAAGAACAGTCTTGGGTTCGTCCTGATAAGACAATGAGTATCTACACATATCATCTGATGGAAGCTTTACAAGGAGTAGGTAATCACTCAGGGGAAACAGTGGTGAAGCTTTCCCAGTTAATGCATTATCTTGGTAAAACTGTTCCTCAAAGTGCTCAACAGTTGTGTCAGGCTCAGCAAACCCCTTTTTTTGATATGGCAAGTGAGGATTTTGCGGTGGCGCTGTTGCGAGGGGGTAAGGGTTTACCAGCAGATGCGAAGGAAGCGGTGGCAGCAGAAGCAGCAGAAAATATTGCTAAAGTGGTGGCAGGTGGAGATGCCATAACTAATTCTGGTAACCAATCGGTAACTCAACCAGGTTCTCGAACTATCAATATAGGACAAGCTAGGGATGTTCAAATTAGCGATCGCAGTTAAGTTAGGTGTTAGGTGTTAGGTATTAGGTATTAGGTATTAGGTGTTAGGTGTTAGGTGTTAGGTGTTAGGTATTAGGTGGTAAAAAAACTTGCTGAGCCTGATTAGCGATCGCACTTAACCAAAAATTGTAGGGTGTGTTAGCGTAGCGTAACGCACCACAGCGTAACGCACCACAGCGTAAAATTACCATAAAAACTGCCTTAGCGATCGCACTTACATAAAAAGCTATCAGCATTCAGCATTCAGCATTCAGCATTCAGTACTGATTACTAAAATCTCAATTCCCAATTCCCAATTCCCAATTCCCAATTCCCAATTCTAAATTCTCCTCCATGTCCGATGAACTAAAAGCCATCTTTGACCGGATTGTAGCAGGTAGCCATACGGAAACAGATCTTGCTGCATTGCAGGATATTCTGGTATTTCAGGGTAATCAAGATGTCTTGCAATCGGGTAATGGCAATATTAATCTTGGTCAAGGAAGAGATATCTACATTTACCAAGGAACAGATGCAGCAACTATCAAGGCCATCTTAAAAGAGATTGTGCCAGAACTGTGGACAGTCAATCAACCCTCTGGCATTCCCCACAATTTACCTCGTAGTGGTGTGGAGAATTTTGTGGGAAGGGATGAGGTGTTGGCAACCCTGCACCAGCAATTACAGCAGAATCAACCAGTGGCAATTTCCGCAGTGGCTGGCATGGGAGGGATTGGGAAAACCGAGTTGGCGCTGCAATATGCTTGGCGGCATCGGGAAGAATATCTCGGCGGCATTTGTTGGTTGGCGGGAGATAGGTTAGCAGCAGAGGTAATCAACTTTGCTCAAATTTATCTGAAACTGAAGATAAGAGATGATTTAGATTTACGGGGTCAGGTAAAAGATTGTTGGCAGTATTGGTTTAGTCTGATTCAGGAAAATCAGGAGAAAGTACTGGTAATTATCGATAATGTCACTAGCTATCAGGATGTCAAAGATTATTTACCTCCAGCTAACTCCCAGTTTCGGGTACTGCTGACAACCCGCCAGCAGTTGGGGAAGCCGGTGCAGGTGCTGCCATTAGCGGAGTTAGATGAAGCAGCAGCTTTGGAGTTGTTAAAATCTCTGATAAATCAAGCGCGGATTGAGGCAGAATTAGAAGATGCCAAAGAACTATGTCGGTGGCTGGGTTATTTGCCCCTGGCATTGGAATTAGTAGGAAGATATCTGGCAGAAGAAGAAGATTTATCCCTGGAAGCAATGTTATCCCGGTTGCAGGCACAGGGAGTACAAAATCGAGCCTTGGCACTCCATCCCCATGCTGCTGGGATAAGTACCGCTGACAGGGGAGTAGCCGCAGCTTTTGAGTTGAGTTGGGAAACTTTGCCACAAACGGCTCAGCAATTGGGTTGTTTACTCAGTTTATTTGCTTTAGCTCCGATTCCCTGGGATTTAGTAGAACAAGTGATCAAGGTATGCAATTTACCGCCACCCTCTGGCAATATTTTCCAGAGATTAATTAGCAACTTACCTTTCTTCAACAAAACTAATAATCAGCCCCTGAGTAGCTTATCGCAATTAGCAACAACGGCAATTCTGGAAGAAGCCAGATCCACTTTACGTCACCTACACCTAATTCAGCGCAGTGATAAAAATACTTACCAACTGCACCCACTGATTCGGGAATTTTTCCGCTACAAAGGGGAAGAGTCTGCTGAAGTCGAGGAGATGAAACAGGGTTTAGCAACAGTAATGGTAGCAATGGCAAAGGAAATTCCTGATCCAATTACCCTAGAATCGGTAGAAAAATTTCAACCTGCTATCCCCCATCTGCAAGAAGTGGCAAGGGAATTGCTGGAATATGTCACTGAAGAGGATTTAATTTGGCCTTATACTGGTTTAGGCAGATTTTATAATGGTCAAGGGTTATATGAGTTAGCAGAACCTTGGTTTAAGGAATGTAAAGCAGGAGCAGAAACTCGCCTAGGTAACAAGCATCCCGATTTTGCTACTAGTCTCAACAATTTAGCTAAATTATACAAATCCCAGGGAAGATACTCGGAAGCTGAACCTTTGTACAAAAATGCGATCGCCATCGCGAAGCAATCCCTACCTCCAAACCATCCTGATTTAGCTATCCACCTCAACAACTTAGCTAATTTATACCGTTCCCAGGGAGGATACTCGGAAGCTGAACCTTTGTACAAAGATGCGATCGCTATCGATAAGCAATCCCTACCTCCAAACCATCCCCAATTAGCTATCAACTTCAACAACTTAGCTGAATTATACCGTTCCCAGGGAGGATACTCGGAAGCTGAACCTTTGTACAAAGATGCGATCGCTATCGATAAGCAATCCCTACCTCCAAACCATCCCCAATTAGCTACTCACCTCAACAACTTAGCTCTATTATACGAATCTCAGGGACGATATTCGGAAGCTGAAACATTGTACAA
>JAAHHL010000424.1 GCA_010672185.1 Caldora sp. SIO3E6
TATTAAAGCATCTACATCAATCCTCTCCAAGAGACTTTGTTGTTCCGTTGGTATCAAATCATCAGGGAGCAATTCTTCTTCATCAGTGGGCTCTGAACTCTTAATAATACTGATGCCATCAGGGTAGTAAAGTTGCTTAGGTGGAGATTGCTGTTTTATCCAGGTAGTTAGTGCCTCTTCTAGTTGGGGCGATCGCACATTCAAATCCCTTTGAGGGAAGGGTATTTCAATCCCATACCGACGCAGACTAGCTTCGATCCGATAGTAAAGATCGCTTTTGAGCTTGAACTGATGGGGAGGATCACAAGTCCAAACCAGAAGTTCAAAATCCAGAGAATTGTCTCCAAAACCCATAAACCGGACTTGGGGTTGGGGATGACCTAAAACATCCGGATGGTGAATTGTTGCCTCTAGGATAGCACTACGCACCTTTTTAATATTAGAACCATAGGCAACTCCTACGGATAAATGTAGGCGGGAAACTGGATCTCCATGATTCCAGTTAACTACTTCTTTTTCTAAAAAGTGAGAATTTGGTACAATAATTGTGACCTGGTCTAAGGTACGAATCTCAGTACTGCGAGAGCCAATCCTTTCCACTGTACCCACTAAATCTCCCACATTGACAAAATCTCCTACACGAATTGGTCTTTCTAGCAAAATTACTAAACCACTGACAAAGTTATTGGCGAGATTTTGCAAACCAAAGCCAATTCCTACCCCCAAGACACTGGCAAAAATTGCCAAGGAACTGACATCCAAACCACGGATTTGTAGTATAATAATTAAACCAATACCAGTGAGGATATATTGAACTAAAATTGCAACAGTTTCCTGTACTCCTCGGTCTGCGCCTTGTAGCACAGGTGATTTTTTAAGTAACTGCGTTAACCATCTGACTATTAGCCACAAAGTGATAATGGACAACACAATAACTAATAAGTCCGAGATGGAATAATCCCTCTCATTTTGGGTAAAAATTGGACTCTGAAAACTACCAGTTAATAGGTAGCGCCAACGCCGCAACCAGGGGAAAAGTCCGGCGAGATAAAAAACTGCTCCACCCCAGAGCCCTAATTGCAGACAGACTAGTACTAGACTCAGCATTTTTCCGGGATCGTGGGAGGCAGAGCCTCTTCCCAACCACCTTACCCATTGGGAAGGCAAATGACGACAGAGCCACCACAACCCAAAGTGAGCAGCAATTACCAGGAGCAAAACCCCGAAACTAGTTATTAGAGCTTGTTTTTGGTAAGCAAGGGTACGCTCCTGTTTGGCTTGCTCAATACCACTCTCAATTTTTTGTTGCCAGTCTTTTGCCAACTCCCCTGGCTCTACCCCTGCTCTTACGTCCCCTTCTGTAACCGTTAGCAGATGGCTATCATTAATGCGGATAGTAGTCAGTTTATCCCTAGTAACTATTTGGGTTTGAATTGGCTTACCAGACTTAATTTCGTAACTTAGAATAGTGTTGGCTTGTTCCGCTCGCTCTTCAGCAGGAAAATTTTCTAGTTCACCAACCATCAATAAAACTTGACCATCAATGACTACAGGAGCTGTGGTTTGACCTATAGTTGAGTGAGCCTGAGTCGGAGTGGCACTTAATGCCAGCAATAGGGTAAATATACTTATTAAAGCGATTAATACTCCCTTGAGTTGAAAACGGGAACGCCGATTAATCATTGAGGAGAAACAGAGTAAGTGGGATTAACAACACAACATTAACAGTTTGGTTGCAATAAGGCAGAGGGCAGAAGGCAGAAGGCAGAAGGGAAGAAAGTTGCAAGGGAAAAAGAAATTATAAGTGATTATCTGAGCTTGATATTATTTGTCTGTTGCAACAAAGAACATTTTTAAACAGAACATTCGGTATACTGCCAAGTAACACAACAATTTAATAGGGCTGAACAAAAAATGGCACTAGATAAGAATGAAATTGTGCGTAAGTTAGTTCCAGTATTTCGCACCTTTGGCTATGAAGGGGCAACTCTGTCTCGCATCTCCAAAGCCACAGGATTAGGTAGAGCCAGCCTCTATCACCATTTTCCTCATGGTAAACAGGAAATGGCCCAGGCAGTACTCAATTACGTTAACGAATGGTTTTCTGGCACAGTTTTAGAACCTTTGCGGAGTTCCCAGCAACCAGTTGAACGCCTCTCGGCTATGAGTGATAGCCTCAATCGATTTTACAATTGCGGTCAAGATACTTGTCTGCTTTCTATATTTACCCTCGGTGAATGCCATGACTCGTTTAAGTCTCATGTACAAAGAGCGCTGAATACTTGGATTGAGCATTTAGCTCAGGTGCTAACAGAAGCTGGTTTAAGTGGAGAGCAAGCTCATCAACGAGCAGAGGATGCAGTCATACAGATTCAAGGAGCATTGATCGTAACTCGGGGTTTAGGTTGTACTAAAGCATTTGAGAGGATTGTGCAGCAACTTCCGGAGCAGCTTCTGAAGCCAGTGTGAAGGTTTGGGTGTGGGGAAAATATTTGTAGCAAAGCTGGGGGTTTTTTGGTGAGGTGATGAAGGACTAATTCTCAAATTACATAAATTGCATATTTTGTCAAATATTTGTCACATGTCAATATACATGGCATCCCGTTTGTACGGTTAGACTGATACAACACCTAAGAAATTTTTAATAACTAACTATTATTCTCAATAAGTGATATAGTTACACCAAGTTATTTGAGAACTAGTATCTTAAATCAAGCTCATCCCACGACTTGCATGACGTGGGATAGTACCCTTCCGTGTCCCGCTTGGAGCAAGCGGGTATACACTTCCTATTCTTAGAGGAGCCGCTAGCCCCTCTATCTCAAGTGTCAGAAAGTATTTTGTAACAATAGACCTCTTGCATAAATCCCGGAAGGGTTAAGCATTGGCGGACAAAAACCTTGATTTTATGGGCGATATGCTAACGCCAATGCTTAACCCCTACAAGTCAACTATCGAATGAGTGCAAGAAGTCTAATGACTTTCACAGCATAAGGTCTATTCCTTCTAGATAAGGAATAGGCTTCAATATCGTGTCGCTTTCAGTAAGTTTATTCTGAGAAAGATTTTTGATAATACCAATCTATGGCACACGAGAGCGCATTGCTATAGCTGACCATCGTCCTGATTTTGCAGCTGATGGTCAAGAATGGCGAACCCCGCCGTTGTGGGGTATTGGTCTAGTCAAAAATGTGAACAAGCATACGTTTTTCCTACATGATGGTCGAGCTCACAATTTGATGGAAGCCATTCTCTGGCATGGTGGTGAAGCTCAAGCATCAACAGAATTTGTGCAAAAACTCTCCCCCGATGAGCGAGATGCCCTGGTGGCGTTTCTGGAATCGCTTTGATATAGCCTTACAAGTTTAGGTTAGGGCATTCCTAAATCTACCAAACCAACTCACAACTTACTGTTGCCTGTTCCTTGTTGCCTATTCCCTTGTTTCTTGAAAACTTTTGCTTGTCTTGATTGCGTATCTGTTTTTGTGGTAATGATTATTGTTGTTCAAAGTGAGAACCATAATCATTATCAATGATACGCCAGGTTCAATAACTTTCCATTTCTGAATTTGTCTAGGGGTGTGAGGAGAAAAAATGTTTCAAATGTGCTACAAATCTGGACTGTTTAGCTCAGTGATCTTGGGAGCAATGCTCTTGATAGGAACTGAGGCAATGGCTGCGGATACGCAGTTGCTAGTTCAGACAGACGCGGAGACCCAGGGACGTGGGGAAGCGGGGAAAATGAATGTGCTACCTCTGAATGCAACTGGGTATGAAACCATGGCGGTTGCTAAATTGACTCAGCCTCAAGCAGCTGTTACCAACTCTGTTGATGAAGAACCTGCATTAGTGGCTCAGATACCAGCAGATAGCGGTGAAAACAATCTCTTAGAACAAATCAAAGACTACAACAGAAGCGCTCCTAACTCCATTGGTCAAGTCACTAGTATCACCGAGCTTTCTGATGTTTCCCCTGGAGATTGGGCTTATGATGCACTGCGGGAGCTAGTAGAAGACTATAAATGTATTGTCGGATATCCCGACCGCACTTTCCGGGGTAATCGACCAACGTCGCGCTACGAATTTGCTGCTGGTTTGAGAGCCTGTTTGGATCGTATTCAAGAATTAATTGCTGCTGGTGGTAGTGTCACTGAAGAAGATTTAGAAAAACTAAGAACCCTGATTCAGCAATTTGATGCAGAGTTAGCAGTGTTAGGCACAAGGGTAGATAACCTAGATGCGCGGGTAGCATTCCTCGAAGATCATCAGTTTTCTACCACCACCAAGCTAGAAGGACAAGTAATTTTTGGCGTGGCAAGTGTGCTCACAGGAGATGATGCTAATAGTAATGAAATTGATGAAGTGCCG
This sequence comes from Caldora sp. SIO3E6, assembly GCA_010672185.1. Lineage (GTDB taxonomy): Bacteria > Cyanobacteriota > Cyanobacteriia > Cyanobacteriales > Coleofasciculaceae > Caldora. Next base: position 4,369 of record JAAHHL010000424.1, read on the forward strand.
GTTTTAGCCGACAGGGTGCGCTTGGAGTTCAACACTAGCTTTACCGGTGATGATTTGTTGTTCACTCGACTCTCCGCTGGCAATTTTCCCGAATTTAGTAGTGTAACAGGAACCTCCGAAGGTGAGATTAGTTTTGCTCAGCCTGAGGGTAACGATGTTGGTTTAGAAGTTCTCTACTACAGTTTTCCCATCGGCGATCATACTCAAGGGATCGTCATGGCAACTGGAGGAGCAGCTGATGACTTTGCTAGTACCGTTAACCTCTTCGATGGAGATGGTGCCGAAGGTGCTGTATCCGCATTTGGAACCCGCAACCCCATCTATTTCCCCGTAGGAGATGCAGGAGCCACGATCACTAGTCAACTGGGAGATATCTTTGAGTTAAGTTTGGGCTATTTGGCAGGTGATGCTAGTAATCCAGCCCAAGGAAGTGGTTTATTTGATGGCCCTTATAGTGCTCTAGGGCAGTTGGTAATTAGTCCCATTGAAGGTTTGGACATTGGCTTAACCTACATTCATAGCTATAATCAGCTGGATACTGGAACTGGTAGCAATCTTTCCAACTTCCAAGGATTTGTCAATGATTTAACCGGGCGCAACTTGTCTACTTCTAGTAATTCCTACGGTGTGGAAGTATCTTGGCAGCTGAGTCCCAATATTGTAATTGGGGGTTGGGGTGGCTACACCCATGCCCGTACTCTTTCAACCGCCGGAGGACAAGTTAACCGTGGCGCTCTCGAGATTTGGAATTGGGCTGGTACCCTCGGTTTCCCTGACTTGGGCAAAGAAGGTAACCTGTTAGGCTTTGTCGTGGGTATGGAGCCGAGAGTAACTGACTCTAACATTATTCTGCCGGGAGGTCGTGCTAATGAAGATGATGATACTTCCTTGCATATTGAGGCTTTTTACCAGTATCAGATTACCGACAATATTGCGATTACCCCAGGAGTTATTTGGTTAACTGCCCCTAACCATAATGATAATAACGATGACATTGTGATTGGTACGATTAGGGCTACCTTTAGTTTTTGATCAAACTGCAAAGATCCTTAGTCAGGAATTTAAATCGGGTTCCCTAAGCTTTGAATCCGGTCCTCTGAGCTTTAAATCCGGTTCCCTAAGCTTTGAATCCGGTTCCCTAAGTTTTGAATCCGGTTCCCTAAGCTTTGAATCCGGTTCCCTAAGTTTTGAATCCGGTTCCCTAAGTTTTGAATCCGGTTCCCCCCTTATTAAGGGGGGCTAGGGGGGATCTCCTCTCAAGTTACTATTATATTGCCTCAAATTAAGGACTTCTGCGGTCAGTTTTGATCCCCCTAAATCCCCCTTAATAAGCTATCCATTAGGCAAAAGTAGTCGAAACGGTGATAGAGACTACGATGTAGAAACAAGTTGTGAACCTTCCAACAAATAGTAGAAGGTAGAAAGCCCTCGCCAGAGGGTTTTCAATCCAGGTTCTCCATCTCCACTACGAGCCAAAAATCCACCCAAGCTTGCAATCCAAATCAAAGCTTGACGGAGAGTAGGAGGTTTTTTTGAGCGGTTTTTGGGTTGAAATTTACGTCGCAAGAGCTTCCATTCTTGTGGAGAGAAAACCACTTGGCAAGAAGCATCTGGATTAAGTCGAGCCTGATAAGTCAACCACATTAATCGCCAAGCAATAATGTTATAAGTAGCTAATGCTTTTTCTAAGCGCTCTCTGGCTTGAAGTTGTAGTTTTTCCACACCACAGCCACTTTTTAGGGTAAAGTGAAAACGTTCGATGAGCCATCGATAGCTATACCACTGCACACATTGCCAAGCTTGTTGAAAGTCGTCAATGGGTAAAGTGGTGAGTAACAACCAACGGTAACTCGACGATGAACACCTCCGGCGTCATAAAGATGCTGACGGATAAAGACCCTGATACAGGCGAATACGTCATTCCAAAGCTGATCTACTCGGATGCTTATTCGTCCGAGATGGTGGCTTATGCCGACCTGGTTCTGCCCGACACC
>JAAHHL010000425.1 GCA_010672185.1 Caldora sp. SIO3E6
TTACGACTATACCACCCTCGGCTTACTCTGGTCAGAACGCTTGCGCCTGTGTGAAGAGACGCGGGGACGCGGGGACGGGGAGACGGGGAGATGGGGAGATGGGGAGATGGGGAGAATGGGAATTATACCCAAGGTTTCGCTTACTTCTGCTGATGAGCTATCTTTACCAGAGCAGATTGCTCAATTTGAGGAATGTTACCAGACTGGCTTTACCTACTTTACTGAATTAGGGCAAATAATAAATCGAGCGGAAGAAGCCCTAGATATGGCACGATCCTACCTGGAAATCCCAGTTATCGAAAATCGCGATAAAGCTGAAGCCATTGCTCAAGAATCTCTGAAAATCTTCCAAGAATACAATCGCTATAAATTAGTAGAGGCAGTGAGGGAATTGGGAATTGAGAATTGAGAATTGAGAATTGAGAATTGAATTTGGAAATGCGATCGCGAATACTACCCAATCCCAATAAAATGTTTATACAAAACCCGCCCTTTATCTGTGCCGATAATCGATATGTTGGGTTTGGTTACAGACAATGGGGGAAACCTTGAGGGCGGGTTTTGATGGGAAAGCTATCGACTTTAGGGCAATTCTTTGACTAAACCCGCCCCTACGAACAATATGCTGAATTTGGGAGCGCGATCGCAAATATTATCCAATTCCCATAAAATGTAGGGGCGGGTTTAGGGTCGCCGTTAACCCCTGTTGATGATATGTTGGAGACAAAACCCGCCCTTTATCTGTGCCGAAAATCGATATGTTGGGTTTGGTTACAGACGATAGGGGGAGACATTGAGGGCGGGTTTTGATAGGAAAGTTATCGACTTTAGGGCAATTCTTTGACTAAACCCGCCCCTACGAACGATACGATGAATTTGGGGATGTGATCGCAAATATTACCCAATTCCCATAAAATGTAGGGGCGGGTTTAGGGTCGCCGTTAACTCCTGTTGATGATATGTTGGAGACAAAACCCGCCCTTTATCTGTGCCGATAATCGATATGTTGGGTTTGGTTACAGACAATGGGGGGAAATATTGAGGGCGGGTTTTGATGGGAAAGCTATCGACTTTAGGGCAATTCTTTGACTAAACCCGCCCCTACGAACGATATTATGATGAATTTGGGGGTGCGATCGCAAATATTACCCAAACCAAATAAAATGTAGGGGCGGGTTTAGGGTCAACGTTAAGCCATGTTGATGATATGTTGGAGACAAAACCCGCCCTTTATCTGTGCCGATAATCGATATGTTGGGTTTGGTTACAGACGATAGGGGGAAACATTGAGGGCGGGTTTTGATGGGAAAGTTGCTCGACTTTAGGGTAATTCATTAACTAAACCCGCCCCTACGAACGATATTACGATGAATTTGGGGGTGCGATCGCGAATACTACCCAATCCCAATAAAATGTTTATACAAAACCCGCCCTTTATCTGTGACGATAATCGATATGTTGGGTTTGGTTACAGACAATGGGGGAAACCTTGAGGGCGGGTTTTGATGGGAAAGCTATCGACTTTAGGGCAATTCTTTGACTAAACCCGCCCCTACGAACAATATGCTGAATTTGGGGACGCGATCGCGAATATTACCCAATTACCATAAAATGTAGGGGCGGGTTTAGGGTCACCGTTAACCCCTGTTGATAATAATGTTTATACAAAACCCGCCCTTTATCTGTGCCGAAAATCGATATGTTGGGTTTGGTTACAGACGATAGGGGGAGACATTGAGGGCGGGTTTTGAGAGGAAGGTTGCTCGATTTTAGGGCAATTCATTAACTAAACCCGCCCCTACGAACGATATTATGATGAATTTGGGAGTGCGCGATCGCTAATATTTAAACTATCATCAAATATGTTATGGTTGATGCAAAATTCAGGAAAAACTCATGAAAGCTATTGAAGTAACAGGAACCCTGGATGCAACAGGTCAATTATCCCTAGATCAACCCATTGAAAATTTTTCTCCTAGTCGCGTGCGAGTTATTGTACTGTTTCCCGATGTTACTGAAGATGTCGAAACTGATCCTGATGATACTCCTATTGAAGAAGTGAAAGCAAGCTTCAGGAGAGCTTTACAGCAAGCTAAATCTGGACAAACAAGACCAATTTCCGAACTATGGGAGAGGATTGATGCAGAATGAGCCTCATCCAGTTTTTATCATATTTTCGGATGAATTTGAGAAAATTTTATATACTTTGTCAAAAAAATATCGACAAATACGCTCGGATGTTCAGCCAATTATTGAGCAACTCCAAGAAGGTAACTTTATTGGAGATCGCATCCCCGGTATGGGAGAAAAATATGTCATCTTCAAGTTAAGAATTAAAAACAGTAACATCCAAAAAGGGAAAAGCGCAGGTTATAGAGTGATCTATCAAGTGGACTCACCGGTGAGTGTACTTCTATTAACAATTTATTCTAAATCAGACCGAGAAGATATTAGTCCTAGTGAAATTCGTAGTATCTTAGCTGAGTTCGATGAGGATGAATAAAAGAGCGATCGAGGGATACGATGAATTTGGGGATGTGATCGCGAATATTACCCAAACCAAATAAAATGTAGGGGCGGGTTTAGGGTCACCGTTAACCCCTGTTGATGATATGTTTGAGACAAAACCCGCCCTTTATCTGTGCCGAAAATCGATATGTTGGGTTTGGTTACAGGCGATAGGGGGGAACATTGAGGGCGGGTTTTGAGAGGAAGGTTGCTCGATTGTAGGGTAATTCATTAACTAAACCCGCCCCTACGAGGGATACGATAAATTTGGGGCGCGATCGCAAATATTACCCAATTCCCATAAAATGTAGGGGCGGGTTTAGGGTCACCGTTAACCCCTGTTTATAATAATGTTTATACAAAACCCGCCCTTTATCTGTGCCGACAATCGATATGTTGGGCTTGGTTACAGACAATGGGGAGAAATATTGAGGGCGGGTTTTGATAGGAAGGTTGCTCGATTTTAGGGTAATTCATTAACTAAACCCGCCCCTACAACATTCATTATTCATTATTCATTATTCATTATTCATTCAACAATGACTAACACTAAATTTTGGAAGCCAGTTTACCAACTATTCAAGCCAGAGGAAGCCCTGAGTAAACCTGAAGATTTGCGGGATTTTTATGTCCAGCGCCCGGATAGTCCTGTGGAGAATTTAGTTAGTTCCCTGGAAATGGAAGATGAGGCAACAAAGTTTTTACTGGCAGGACATTTAGGGGGAGGAAAGACAACGGAATTGCGCCGGGTTCAGGAGCAGTTAGCCCAAGATTATGCGGTAATTTGGATTGATACGGCAACAGCCCTCGACCGTTATAATATTAGTTACGCTGAAGTACTGGTACTGATTGCCCTAGAAATTTGTCGTCAGGCGATTAAACCTGGTTGGTGGTCGAATAAAGATGAGCAATTAATGGTAGCATTGGAAGAGACTCTGCTTACTGTAGTTTATCAGGAGAAAGACCAAGTTGCTGACAATCTAGGTCTACCAGCTATCCTCAAGCAAACCGGTTTAGTACTGAAACGAGGATTAACTAGGGAGATGACGAAAACTCTCAATATTAGACCGAAGCTCAGTGAAATGATTACCAGAGTTAATGATATTATCCGGGAAGCAGAACGGGATAGGCAGCAAAAATTAGTAGTGATTGTGGATGGCTTAGACCGCCACGACCAACAGACTGCCCTAGAAATGTTTGCTAGTCCCCTGCTGACAGAATTAGATTGCCATATTATCTATACTATACCTATTTCTCTAAGATATTCCCCCAACTTTCAGCAACCGCGACAAAGCTTTCAAAAATGCCTAGACTTGGCAAATATCCCGGTGTTTGAGCTGGATGAAAATTATTGTCCCACCAAGATGCCTAATAAAGTTGGTAGGGAACTATTGGGTAGGGTGATTAGTAAGCGATTGGCTCGAATCAAACAAGAGGATATTTTTACCCCCGATGCGATAGATTTACTGTGTGAGAAGAGCGGTGGTGTGATGCGGGATTTAATCCGACTGGCTCGTACTTCCTGTGAAGTGGCTCGGAAGAAGCAACGGGAGTATGTGGATAAGGCAACAGCAGAAGATGCAGTTAAAGAGGAACGCAAGGCTTATACTTTAAGAGATTATCATTTCCCCGAATTAGCTCAAGTTCACCAAACCGGTCGCTTGACTACTAATACCAATAGTTTACCTAGTAAGGGAAATTTTGTGATTTGTGATGAGCTGTTGCAAAATAAGTTTATTTTGGGTTACTACGATGATAATTTGAATGCTTGGTTTGATGTGAATCCAATTTTGCTGGAAGATCTCCAGCGATGGGAAATAATGGATAATGGATAATGGATAATTGATAATTGATAATGGATAATTGATAATTGATAATGGATAATTGATAATGATGAATTATTTTGAGAATAAATTTTGATATTCGGGATAATGATCCCCCTAAATCCCCCTTGTAAAGGGGGACTTTGAGTTTTTTTAATGCTGTTATAAATCCCGGCTTTTTATATAATTCTAGACAATTCTAAATTCTAAATTCTAAATTCCCATGCCTTTCACCCATAAACGCACTGTTTACCTAGCTGATACTGATGCTGCTGGTGTAGTCTACTTTGCTAATGTGTTAGTAATGTGTCACGAAGCCTATGAGACATTCTTAGCTACAGCAGGCATCAGTCTTAAGGAGTTGTTGAGCGATCGCGCGATCGCTCTTCCCATAGTTCATAGTACAGTAGATTTTTTACGTCCCATATTTTGTGGAGACCAACTATTGATTGAGCTGAACCCTCAGCAATTGAGTGACACTGAATTTGAGATTGACTATAACATTAGGGCAACTTCCTCCTCAAAGCAGTGTTTGGCAATGGCAATTACCAGGCATGTTTGTATTAACCCCATTATTAGAAAAAGGACTAAGCTACCGGAGACAATTGTTCAATGGCTGGCGTGAGGAAAATTTAGAATTTAGAATTTAGAATTTAGAATGGAGAATTGGAAATTTACAAACAACAAATAACAAACAACAAACAACAAACAAAAAATATGTCACAAAAAAACGAAACAGTAACTTTAATCTTAGCTCTGTTAATCACAGCTGCCTTATTAGGTGGTGGTGTTTGGTGGTTAATGCGCAGGTCTAACGTTAACCTTAGTGATGTTGGTAACGACAATAACCAAAACCAGCAACCACAACCTACTGAAACTGCTGCTCCTAGCGACTCAAGCACTGCCTTTTCTCCCCCTACTAATGTGCCGGAGGGAACAACTGTGAGAATTGCAGGTTCTACTAGTATGGTGCAAATTAATCGAGCTCTCAAAAACACTTTTGAGCAGCAATTTCCAGGGACAACTATTGATGCCAAGGCAGGAGGAACGGATCAGGGAATTCAATCAGTGCTGCAAGGTAATGCAGAACTTGCTGCCATTTCTCGCCCTCTTACTCCCGAAGAAACAAACCAAGGTTTAGTCGCTGTAACTGTAACTAAGGATACGATCGCAGTTGTAGTTGGTCGGGACAATACTTTACAGAGAGGTTTGAATAAAGACGAAGTGGTAGGAATTTTTACTGGTAAAATTACCGATTGGTCAGAAGTAAGAGGCAACCCAGGAGCAATTCGGGTAATCAACCGCCCTGCTTTCAGTGGAACCCATCAGGCATTTCAGGAACTAGCACTCAATGGAGGCAATTTTGGTACAACACCCAACATTACCACCTTAAAGGAGGATGCTACCACTCCTCTACTTAGAGCCTTGGGGACTGATGGTATTGGTTATGCTACCTATGCTCAGGTGGTAAATCAAAAGACAGTGCGAACCCTGGCGGTGGATGGCTTGACTCCAGAAGCTGCTACTTACCCCTATCAACGAACCCTAGCCTACGTTTACCAGGAACCTGCTTCTCCCCAAGTTCAAGCTTTTTTGGGTTATGTGGCTTCTCCCAAAGGACAACAAGCAATTCTTCAGTCTGGGCAGTAAGCTTGCATCAAAAGATAAGCCTATTGCACACTATATCAGGAGGCAGGAGGCAGGAGGCAGGAGGCAGGAGACAGGAGACAGGAGGCAGGAGGCAGGAGGCAGGAGGCAGGAGGCAGGAGACAGGAGGTAGGAGGCAGAAGGTTGATGATTATTGATATTCTGTCGTCTTAGGTATAGCAATAGCAAAGTTTTTACCTAACACCTACCACCCATTGGTGACAAGTTAAGGCAAAAATGCCGTTGTCAAGGGAGCGGAGGAGCGGAGGAGCGGAGGAGCAGAGGAGCAGAGGAAGAAGAATACAATTTTCCTTAACCCTTGGGTATTTCCATATATATGGTCTTTTTTAGCCTCCAAACACCATATATGGGAGTTGACAA
>JAAHHL010000426.1 GCA_010672185.1 Caldora sp. SIO3E6
GAGCAAGTAGAGGGCCCGCAGGACGTTGAATACTAAACTGACAGCTGTCTCCGTGTTGCCCCATCTGTACCTTCTGTTAAGGTGTCTTTGAAAAACGTCTCAGCTTTGCCAAAAAACTGAGCAGAAGCGGGAGCTGCCGTATGGTCAATTAAAAATAGAGCTAAAACAAATGCCACCGCCAAAATTTGCAATGGCATAACCCATTGCTTGCTCAGGGGAAACTGTTGTCTGATTTGCTCACCAATGACTGTAATAAAGCTGCCTAGTAGGACAAACAGAAGCAGTGTGGGATTTTGCAGACTGACAAGAAAGACAAGAATCCCACAGGCAATCAGAAAGGGTGCATGTTCCGCTAAGCGGTGCTGCCAATTTGCTAAAATTTGTTGATTTTTGTTGATTTTTTTAATAAAAGCTAAATTAATGCTACGGTGATAGTTCCTCATTTTGCCATTCATAGTAGATGGAGATTCAATAATAATATTCTTAATTTATCCTTCAGTTGAAGGTATCTACACTGTTTTCATTACGTTATATTAATAGTAATAGTCTTTGTTTCTGTTGTAAGAAATTTGGCTAAACTAAAGCCAGTATAATCTTTACCTAAAGCTATTGGGGCAGAGCATCTGGATCAATAGCGCTAGAATGTTTATACCTTTTGGGTTATTACAAAGATTTTAACCAGAGTGTCTCCTCCAACAAAGTAATTCCTGGGGCACTCAGGCAGTATTTCTGAGAAAAAGGGGTTGAAGATGAGACTTGTTCGTCTGCTGTTGCCTACCCTAGCTGGGATTTCCTTAACTGGGAGTCCCATCGCGATCGCGTTTGCGGAAGCTCTGTCTCCTCAGGTAGCGGTAGCCAACCCGGTTGTTAATCCCTCTATCCCCACGACTACCTTAGAAAGGTCAGATGGAGTAGAGTTAAAACTGCCAGACTGGGAACGAATTACTTTTGATACTCTCCCAATTGCCGAAGATGGCTCATTTAATGCCACTCCCGAAGTTGTGGAGAAGCTCGGTTATAACCCATCTTATTCCTGGAAAGCTGGTCAAACTGCTGACCAATATCTCCAGCTGGGAGCTTTCGAAAAATCCTTCCCACAATCCTTCCAACTGCAACAATATCACTTGGAGACTATTGCTGCTCTGAGTGACACTTCCCTAGCAGGTGTAAGACTCTCAGAATTGGAGCTGCTTGAATGGCAAACTATTGGGGACTTGGTATTAGGTAATGTAGTGCCAGGACTAGCCAATCAGCGAATAGCTGATGTGCCACCCATTGCTGAGTTGTTGGAACCGTATATTCCATTGTTTGGTAATAACAGTACTTTAGGTGACGTGCTTCAGGAGTATCCTGAGCTAAAACAGCTAAGTTTAGGAGATATTAATCTAGAAGCCTACGACATCAACTCAATTCCTGGTTTGCAGGTAACTCCCCTAGAAAAATTTAAGAACTGGGAAAATAGCCTGATTGAAGATGTACCGGGACTGAAGGATGTACCTTGGTCTAAGCTTATGGATCCTGAATTGATGGATCCTGAATTGATGGATCCTGAGTTTATGGATCCTTTTACCCTCAGTGGTGGGATTGGTAAAGTAGATGTGGTCTTTGGTCCCAAAGAAGCTTACCGGAAGAGAACTATCAGTGGTAGTAATAATCAAGGCTTCCAGGTGCCATGCAATAAGTCATCGTGTCCCCACGTAGAAATGACTGGCTTGCCCACACTCCGAGGGCGACAGTGGATTTCGGGCATGGCGCAAATGGTGAAGGGTGGGACTGGAGCTTTTCAGGGGCTTATGGAGCCAACAGGTCGTCATCCTTTTGGGTCTGCTTTCAAGGTAGTGCTGACGAATACTGATGAAGCACAGGCAAAAGCAGATTTTGGCTTGTACTTTCGCTACTGCATCCCTAAAGTAGGTTGTACGCCTTATAATATCGGACCATTTACTTGGATTCCTGCTCATGAGAAGGATTGGGTTGTCTTGGGGATAGGTGGAATTTCGGGAGGTCAAGTAACTCAAGCCAGTCAACAAAGTTTGTCTTTGAAACCAGATAGTGGGAATTCAGTGGTGCCAGGGACAGATGTGGCAGCTGCTCAGACGGAAGTGCCAACAGCTGTAGGTGAAGCATATATTGACCCTGAAGATTTTAATGTCGCTGAAGATAATGGATTTATCGATCAGGTTCCTGAAGGCAGCGAAGTTGTCCTGAGGGGTGAAGTTACAGATGAGCCTAGCTTCTACGAAAGGATTAGTAATTATGGGCATGGAGTGCTTGATGTTGTCGGCCTTTTCCCTGTGATTGGTGAATTTGCAGACGGTGCCAATGTCGTTTTGTCTCTTGTTGAATCAGCTGCTTATGCAGTGATGGGAGACAGTGACAAAGCTCGTGACTCGTTGGGGGACGCGGGTTTATCAGTTATTTCAATAGTTCCTGTTGCTGGTGATATCCTTAGCAAAGGCGGAAAGGTTGGAAAGCTTGGAAAGGTTATCAGCAAAAATGCTGATGAAGTAGCTGATGTAGGGGTAAAAAATAAGAAGACTTTAGAGATTGTCAAAAGACCAACAAATGAGATTGTCAAAAGACAAACAAAACCTCCTAAGATTTTGGGTAAAGCTTACCGAAAAGAAATTAAGGTTGCAAACGAATTTGCTGAGCGAGGTCATGATGTTGTTTTGCGTGGGAAAAAAGAAGGTGCAGATTTAACAATAGATGACATAAAATGGGAATTAAAAACTCTTGAGTCTCCGACAATAAATGCTATTCGTCAGAATCTTAGAAAGGGGCTTAAGCAGGGAGATGGTCGTGTCGTAATTGATGGAAGGGAAGTTGGTCTTACTCACGCAACGGCAATTAGGGCAATTGAGCAACATCAGGCATCAGGTCGCTTAATAAATGCCAAAGAAATAAGAGTTTACACAACCAGTGGAGAATATGTTTGGAAGCCATGAGCCATACCTATCATCTAATTTGTATTGACTGTAAGAAAGTTTTAGATTTAGGAAAAATTGCTAATTTAGACGAGACAGGTTGTTCAATCCCGTGGATGTTCACAGGGTTCCGAGATCAATGTGATGGTCATAGGATTAAAAATGATCAGCTATGGAAACTCGTAGAGAGGTTTCTAATCTTACACAGAGGGCATGAACTTAGAGTAGTTTCAGAAGCTTTCTTGGATCGAGAAGACAAAGAAGGACTCTTGCATTATATAGATTCAGCAGAGGAGCTATTACAGCTTGAGATTGAACCAGAACCTGATGATATAAGAGATGCTGATGCTGTTCCTCCAGATGTTGCTGTAAAGATAGCAAAGTATTTATCTGGTTTGTAGAGTGATTATTGACACTATATATAATCAAAATTTTAGCAATTACGTTTGTAATTCTGATTATGAAAACTATTGTTAGACCAACTCAAGTTAACGAGCCAGTTTGACATAAAGTGAGAGTAATTAAAAGTTACTTCTCAATTAAAAATCCTTAAATTTTTGATTAATATGCAATCCCAAGAACCTAAATATGCCAGTAATTGGAAAAGGTTTATCGCCTATATCATAGATATTATTCCAATTACCTTAATCATTTTTGCGATCGCTTACTTTTTTTTCGGATTCAATGAAGTCTTGAAAGTTTTCGTAGAAAATAGACAAAATCTTCAAGCAAGATTAGATTATTTGACCTATCGTAACTCTATTAGAAGTACAGCTTTAGTCTTCTGGATTATCTATTCCACAATCTTTGATGCCTCAAAATTTAAGGGAACACTGGGTAAATACTGCATGGGCATCAAGGTGGTTGACGAAAATGGTAACAGCCTGACAATTACCAAGTCAATTTTCAGAAATGTTGCAAAAATACTCTCAGTAATTGTTCTTTTCTTGGGCTTCATCTGGATTATTTTCAGTAAAAAGAAGCAAGGCTGGCATGATATGATTGCAGGAACATTTGTGGTCAAGCGTCAAAATTAGCTTTACCCATTTACTCGTTGCTCCAGCCGCTTCCAATGTTGACTTTTGTTAATTTTTTAATAAAAGCTAGACTAATGGGCTCAAAAAGCTGGCATTGTTGTGGAAAATCCCTGGGTAATCTTCAAGCTGAAAGCTGAAAGCTGACAGCTGAGGTGCTGAAAGCTAAAAACTGATAGCTAATGACTTCCTGAAGCAGACCCTAATTAGTTTCTAGCGTTCTTTTTCGGCGATTCTTAATTCTTCATTCTTAATTCTTCATTCTTAATTCGCCGTTAGGCGCTTATTACTTATTCAGCAAGCCTTAGGTACTAAATAATATCTCTCCATTTTGAGTTGCGATCAGTTGCATCTTCAAGGGACCAGCCCGATAAGTTACTTGTTGAGCAACAACTCTAACATTTATTGGTTCATCATACTCTTCTAACTTTTCTATAAAGCGAAGAATTTTGGTACTACTACCATCTCCCAATTGAATCTTACCCAGAATACCAGCACGACTAGCACGAAACTCAGATGCTGCGAGCAATTGATTTAGACGTGCTCGTATTTCCTCTTGGTTCATAGTTGAGGCGTCGATGGGAATCGTAGCAAGAACATGACCAGCTTCAAAGACGACTTGGTTTACTACTGCATCAGCAAAGACCTGTATTTGTTTTTCTCCCTTAACATAATTACCAACTGAGAGTATTCGTACTATATAGTCTTGACCGTCCTGAATCTGGTTAATTAAGCGTTCAGCTTGGGATTGAGGAATTTGAACCAGCCTTCCATTGGGTTTATAATCACCAGACTGAGTAATTTCAATTGCTGCTTTATTTGCCTGCCGCAACAGTTGATCAACTGCCTGAGGTGCAGCATTCGGTTCAACGATTCTTACTACTCCAGATGCTAGAACTTGACCACGCAAAATAGCAACTTTGCCTTGGCGCAATATTTGATAGTTTTGTTCTAGAATTCGGGCTTCCTGGGTTAAAAAAGCAATTAGTTTTTCTCTGTCACCAAGTTCTTGTTCGAGTTCCTCACGGCGAGTTTCTAATTGAGCAATCTCATTTTTGGCTCCATCGAGCTCTTGTTCGAGTTCCTCACGGCGAGTTTCTAATTGAGCAATCTCATTTTTGGCTCCATCGAGCTCTTGTTCAAGTTCCTCACGGCGAGTTTCTAATTGAGCGATCGCATCTTTGGCTCCATCGAGTTCTTGTTCAAGTTCCTCACGGCGAGTTTCTAATTGAGCGATCGCATCTTTGGCTCCATCGAGTTCTTGTTCAAGTTCCTCACGGCGAGTTTCTAATTGAGCGATCTCATTTTTGGCTCCATTGAGCTGTTGTTCAACTTGCATCAGGCGACTCTCACCTTGAGCAATTATTTGTTTTTGCTCGGCGATCTCCTGATTCCGTTGAGTAAGTTCTTGATTTTTCTCTTCTAGTTCTTGATTCCGTTGAGTAAGTTCTTGACTTTTCTCTTCTAGTTCTTGATCCCGTTGAACCACTTGGGATTTTAGTTGAGCAATTTGCTGATTGAGCTGATTCTTCTGCTTATTTAGTACCTGACGTTCCTTTAAAAGGGAGTTGATTTCCGAGCGTAGAACAGAACCCTGTTTAGAAAGATCCTTCAGTTGAGTTTGAGCTTGGGTCAACTCACTCTCTACCTGAACTTTTTCCGCATTAATTATATCAACCTCACCACGAGCAATTCTCAGTTTTTTGAGAATATTGTCAAGTTGAAAAACTCCCTCCCTTAGAGACTCACTAGTGGCAAAGAGAATCCCTAAGGTAGAAGCAGAAATCAAACTCCCTGTAATAATGGTGACTAGAGTAGCAGTTTTGCGAGGACGCAGATTGAATAAACTCAACCGCGCCTTGCCAACTTTTGTTCCAATGCGATCGCCTAGGGTTGCGATCACTGCTCCCAACAACAAGATTGCCGCGATTAGGATGTAAGCGCTGGTCATTAAATGCTTTCCATCTGTCCAGATACAGCCTAGCCTATGCTTGTATGCTTATGATCATGAGAGAGAGAAGTATTCGCCCTGACATTCTCAGGTAAACTGCTGACTCAGAACTACCGGATTGTGAACGGTAATTTTTTTCTTGTGAATATCGATCATTTTTTCAGTACGCAAATCCCCTAGTAAACGAGTAACCGTAACACGGGTTGAGCCAATCGCTTCAGCGATCGCTTGATGAGAGAGTTTCAAGTCAATCATAATCCCGTCAGATGTAGGTACACCAAAGTCGCGGCAAAGAATCAACAAAAAACTCACCAATCGAGAACCCATGTCTCGGTGAGCCAGAGTTTCAATCATCATTTCTGTCTGCAAGATCCTAGAAGATAAACCCCGGAGCATTAACATCGATAGCTCTGGATTTTCTTTAAGTGCTTGCTCTACCA
>JAAHHL010000427.1 GCA_010672185.1 Caldora sp. SIO3E6
TCTATAACGGTGACAATTCCTATTGCCGAATTTCGAGCTAGCCACTACCCACCCTCTGTACATATGGAACTATACCGCCCAGTCTTTGACCAATACGTCAATCGTCATCCCCCTAATCTCTTTTCCTATTATCAACCAGAAGACACTGCTGATGCTTTTCGATATTTATCGGATAAAGATGCATGGAAGTAGAACCGTTCTTCTCTACACCCCACATCCTGCCTACTTGTCAAGTAGCTTGTTACCCGGTGAGCTTGTGAGCAATGCCTACACCTCAATTTTGTTATTTTCTATGACTGATTGAGTATATTCATAGATCAGATCGAAGCGAAAATCATTAACTAAATTTATTAAAGCCTCAGCCAGGGAAGCTTGACTCTCTGGTATTTGTTTAATTAACTGAGTAATTGACTCCTCATCCAAGATTAGCGCTGCTTGGTCTAGATCTATTAACCAACTCGAAGGCATTGTTGACAGCTCTTTGTGGAAAAATGAAGCCCCTTTTAAGTGACTAATAATCCCCACAACTTTCCCGGAATTTGGTGAAGATTGGAATACATCCTCATAAAGATAGCGCACTTCTAAATATTGAGATATCTTAGTAAAAATCACCTCATCGGTAAAAGGCTTAAGCACAAAATCATCGGAGCCTGCTGCCAATATTTCCTCTTGCTTATCTTCAAAAGCACTAGCAGTGAGAGCAATAATTATGGGAATAGTTGTTTGTTGTTTGTCTTTTGTTGTTTGTCTTTTGTTGTTTGTCTTTTGTTGTTTGTCTTTTGTTGTTTGGAAATCGGGAATCGGGAATTGGGAATCGAGAATCGGGAATGTCCCCCTTGCCTCCTTGTCTTCCTTATCTCCTTGTCTTCCTTGTCTCCCTTGTCCCCCCCATCTCCCCATCTCCCCATCTCCCCACCTCTCCCTAGCCCTAATAATTCTGGTAGCCTCTATGCCGTCCATTACCGGCATTCGGGTATCCATCCAAATGAGGTGTGGTTGCCAAGTTTCCCATAATGCCACTACTTCTTGGCCATTAGCGGCTTCACGCACTTCAAAACCAATCGGCTCTAGTAATTTAACTAGCAAAGTACGGTTTTCTTCGCGGTCATCTGCCACTAAAATGCGGTACTCTGCCTGAGTTGGCTCTAAGGCAATTACCCGCTGCAGAGGTGGAGATATTTCTTCAGATGCCTTTCCTGGCATAACTTTGATATTAAATCCAAAAATAGTTCCCTCTCCAACTACGCTACTAACTGTAATTTCTCCCTCCATCAATTGCACAAAACTTTGGGTAATAGTTAAACCTAAACCTGTGCCTTCAGTGGATTGCTGACCTATTTTGGTTTGAAAAAAATCTTTAAACAGGCTATCAATTTCTTTGGGGGTAATACCACATCCAGTATCTTCTACTTCAAAGTGGATTGTTATTTGTCCTTTGTTATTTGTTGCTTGTTTTTTGTCCTTTGTTGTTTGTTGTTTGTTGTTTTTCTTTGCTCCGCTCACCATGCTTTGCAAAGGGAATTGGTAAGTGTAAATATCTCCCTTGTCTCCCTTGTCTCCCCTGTCTCCCCATCCCCGCGTCCCCGCGTCCCCGCGTCCTCCCATCTCCCCATCTTCTTTACTCACCAGTCCCACACGCAGCGTTACAGTACCTGATTGAGTAAACTTAATAGCATTGGAGAGGAGGTTGAGTAAACAAACTCGCAACTTTTTTTTGTCTGTTGTGATGTATTGAGGAACATTCGGAGCAACCTGAAAAATTAGCTGTAACTCTTTATCAGCAGCTTTAAATTTAAACATTTCTTCAAGACCATCAAGCAGATAATACAAATCAAAGCTACTTTCATAAAGTAGCATCATGCCTGCTTCGATCTTTGACAAATCCAAAACGTCATTGATTAACTCTAGTAAATGCTCACCGCTGCGGTTGATAATGTCCAGATATTCCTGATGTTCATTGCTCAGTTGGGAACTACGACTCATAATTTGGGTGAACCCCAAGATGGCATTGAGAGGAGTGCGCAACTCGTGACTCATTTTTGCCAGTAATTGACTTTTTGCCTGGGATGTAGCTTCTGCTTTGATTTTCTCTTGCTCTATACTGAATTTTTGGTAGGCTAATTCTGTACGTTGTTGCTGTAATTTGAGGATTTGATAACTGGTGATGGCCATTGCTGAGCCACTCAAGGCTACTAAGGGAGGAATAACCGGAATCCACCAGCCTGCAAGAAAAGCAAAATAACTTCCAGCAACTAGAATGCCTCCAGTTAGGAAAATGTAAAGCCCCCCAACTGTGCAACGGGTAGCAATCTGCTTACGATATTGATCAAGATCTAACAACCCCCAATGTAAGGTAGCACCAATACCAGACCAAGCCAAAATCCATAACCACTCCCAAGGTTCAGCCCAAACCCTAATTAGTGGTTGCCCATCAAGGGCTGCACTCAACATATGGCTGGTTAAACTAGCATGAATTACTACTCCAGGTGTGGGCTGGGGTGCATTGCTCAGACGACTGCTGTAGGGTGTATAAAACTCATCATTAAGACTTGCAGCAATCGAACCAACAAAGATCAGGCGATCGCGAATTAACTCTGGTTTTACCTGATTCTCTAGTACTTCAGTCAATGTTACAGTACGGAAGCGGTCTTGTTGACCACGATAGTTCAAGAAAATTTGATAGCCACCGGAGTTAGTGCGAACATAGCCTCCATCATTTTCTTTAAAAGGGACAAAGATGCTCCGACCCAAGCGATAATGCTTTTTGGCATCATCAAGGATCTCTAGGGTAATGCCCTTGGCTTCCAGATAGATCAAAGCCAATTTGCTACCTAGACCAAATCTCAATTGACCCTCTGGAGTTCTGTAAGATAATAAAGCTCGACGAACTTTACCATCAGCATCCACCAATAGATCAGTTAGAGCCACCTGTTCCATTTT
Source organism: Caldora sp. SIO3E6 (assembly GCA_010672185.1). Lineage (GTDB taxonomy): Bacteria > Cyanobacteriota > Cyanobacteriia > Cyanobacteriales > Coleofasciculaceae > Caldora. The sequence goes on from JAAHHL010000427.1 coordinate 2,941, forward strand.
GCTCAAGGTATCAGGGGGAGCCACTGTCGTGCCCACTGCTTTCTCTACACCAATGAGGTTTGGGGTAGATTTCATTACTTCTAACCAGTCTTGATGCCCTGGTTCGACAGGTAAATCGCGATATAAATCTAAGCCAATTGCCGCAGGCTGATGTTGATTGAGTATCTTAATTAATCGCGCTAGGGCTGCATCCGGAATCGGCCATTTTCCGAGATAGTTGATATCAGATTCATCAACAGCGACAATTAAAATACGCTCATCAATGGGTTTGGTAGGACGCAGGCAAAAGAATTGATCATATATTGCCCATTCTAGTAGCTGGAAAAACCCTGTTAATTTGACAGCAATTACTAATCCTGCCACTACTGGAGCCGTAATTAGTAAAGCAATCCATCTTTTGTGACCTGAGTTTAATTTTGACCACATTTATTTTGCTAAAGGGCAACAGAAAAATTATTGGTACAACCATCAGAAGCAGGGGAGATGGGGGAGCTGGGGGAGCTGAGGGAGCTGGGGAGACAAGGAAGACAAGGGAGATATTTCCCATTCCCAATTCCCAATTCCCAATTCCCAATTCTCAATTCTCAATTCTCAATTCCCCAATACCCGTGAAAAATGATTTGACCTACCTATTTTAGAAAAATGGCTTGGTTGCAATCTTTTCTAATCCTTCAGAGTTTAATAGATGAACCCAATTAGTGGTGATGATGTTATCGTTGGGGTGTGTTTGCCGGAGTTGGGCGAGACTGTTAAGCATATCATACCAATAGCCTTCCTTCCCATAGGACACAGCCTCTGCTAAGAGTTGCTCTGAACTTGTGCCAATGTTTTGAGTAGTTATGGTTGTCGAGTTCAATTCTACACGCTTGACTTGACCTCCAACAATGGGAATATCTGTTTGGGTTGGTTGACAAATTAATGCCACAGACCACCGATAAATTTTACCCACTTCCAGAGGAAATTCATCTTTGGGTAAACTAATGCTAACGATTCTTCCTGCTTTGTTAATGGGGAACCGGGTTTGATAAACTCCACGATTGTTTTCATCTTTGAGAGTAAAATGCGCTTGTGGAGCAGAAGTTTGAGGAATATAAACCCAAAAGGTAGGATGAGTGGTAACAGTTAACCCTTGTTGAGAAGCCGGAAGCAAGGAAGTCATTGGTGGATTATAAGTTTCATCACTGCTACATTTGATGTCGGTCGGTCGAGAAGCTCCTCCTTTGGAGCCATCGAGTTCTTCATTACTATCTGGCTTGAAGTTGACAATAGGGGCAAATTCATTAGAACTAGACTCAGCTGGTATCAAAGTTAACTCTGATTGAGCCTGCACCTGAGTAAATAAGTCAGAGTTGACTGCAATACTCAAAGATAGGACACTTAAACCAAGCATTATCGGTTTTAGGATTTTAAATTTCATTGTTGTTGGTTGTTTGTTATTTGTTGTTAGTTGTTTGTTATTTGGGAATTGGGAATTGGGAATTGGTGAGTATAATTATCTCCCTTATCTTCCTTGTCTCCCCACACTCCCCCATCTCCCTTGTCTCCCTTGTCTCCCTTGTCTTCCTATCTCCCCATCCCCCCGTCTCCCCTAACCTACAACCAATTCCCTACCAGCACAAAAGGAGCCCAGTAAAAGGGGTGCTGGTACTGAGGTTGCTCTAAAAGTTTGAGTTGAGCGGTCCGCAGTGCCTCCGCTTTGGTTACTCCCGATTGTTGGGTGAGTGAGGAATAAAACTCTACCATAAATTCAGCAGTAGATTCATCGTTCACTTGCCAGAGGGTTGCCAGAGTACTCCGCGCTCCAGAGCGCACTGCAAACCCAGCCAAACCCAAAGCTGCCTTTTTATCTCCTGTGGCAGTTTGGCAAGCACTGAGGACTAGTAATTCCAGGGGATTGGTGATATCCTTTGCCCTAGTTTGGAGCAATTGAGCCAAATCCTCTACTTTAAGGTTACCGTCCCAAGTAACAAGAAAAGTCTCTTGAGCCTTAGAACTAAACTGACCGTGAGTAGCAAGGTGAATTACGGGAAAGGGAACAGAGCTAATCTCTGTCCTTAGTTGCTCTGAAGTGAATTCGGAGTTGAGCAAAATAGCAGATGGAACTTCAGAGGCAATTTGATTCACTTCTTCCTCCACTGCTGGTAATGCGGAAAAACCTTGTCGAGGTTCGCTTAATCCAGCTGTTAGCGCCTGAAACTCTTCAAGTTTCAGGGGTTGCGGCTCTAGTAATTGTAATCCTGGGGTTAGGGCAATGCTGTATTTTTCAATCAAATACTGTTCACCATCATGAAGAGCCGCCATTGGTAGACTTCGTAGAGAACCATCAAGGACAAAGACCAAGGTTTCTATATCATGGTCTACTAACTCCGTTTCAGCAGGTTTGATCAGCCAATCATACAATTTTTGAGATTCTCGTAAAAGATCCTCGTCAAAGAAGTGGGGACTCAGATAAAGTCGGAGTTGGTCGATCGTATTTTCGATTTGTGCTTGGGGTAATTTAGTTTCGTAGTGAAACAACGGTTTTCCTGGACGGGAAACAATCACCGCGAGGCGATCGGGTAAAATTATCGGATAGACTACAGCCGCTTGTACGTCTACCTCATCAATCACTTGCGGTAAAGGCTGCAAACAAGCTTGCCGAAAGAAGTTTTCTAGTTCAGCTAGCTGAAGAGCTTCAATCAGTTCGCGAGCTTGTTTGAGGTTAGCTTGACTGGGATTCGACTGCAACAACAATGCGACTAGCTCTCGGTAAACAGGCTCAACACTCTCAGTGAATGAAAATTGCAACTCAGGATTGCTGGTAACTAGTTCCTGGCGCAGAGATTGTAGAGTAGCGACTGCACTACTATAAGCTTCTACTGCTTCCTTGATGCGTCCCTGTTGTTTGAGAACTCTTCCTAATTGCCATTGCCAGGGAGCAGCAATATCAGCAGCCTTAACCCTTTGAGCAATGATGATCGCTTGCTCTGTCAATTCCTTTGCCTCTTGCCACTGGGTGGTAAGTTCGTATAAATGTCCCAATTGTCCCAAAGCATAGGCTTCTGCTTGTGGATCTTGCAAGATTCTTGCTTCCTGTACTGCCTTGGCTAGCAATTTAGCGATAAATTGTTGTTGGTTGTTGGTTGTTGGTTGTTTGGGAATTGGGAATTGGGAATTGGGAATTGGGAATTGGGAATCTGCGAGTGCCAGTATCTTCCTTGTCTCCCTTATCTCCCTTATCTCCTCCATCTCTCTTATCCCCCCATCTCCCCATCTCCGCGTCTCCGCGTCTCCGCGTCTCCGCGTCTCCGCGTCTCCGCGTCTCCACGTCTCCATCTTCATCAAATTGGCGGCAAAATTTACCTGTGCATAAACTGAGGCACGGCTAGGGGAGAGGTTGAGAAGGTTTGACTGGATTTGGGG
>JAAHHL010000428.1 GCA_010672185.1 Caldora sp. SIO3E6
TCTGCGCCAACTGAATAATTACTAGTATCCAGGGTTGCTATATCTGAAAGCAGGTTATCTCCGTAGCCATCATGAGAACTACTATCAAGGCTGGTTTGAGCCATATCGTCACCTTGGTAGAGATTACTTAGATCTGGTTGAAGATAGCTATTTTCCTGCTGATGAGTATCTAAGCTAGTGTAACCATTGTGATGTAAAGCAGCTAGATCACTAATATAAGAGTGATCAAAAGCATTACTGTCTGGTATAGCTGGAGTAGTCCCATCCTGAGACAGATCTGCTTGGATATCATGTGGCCCTGTCGCCGTTATCTTGTCAGAGTGTAACCAGTTAGGATGCTGATGGAGAGCATTAAGGTGGTCTAAGCTGGTGCAATCTATCGATTCTAAGTTAGCTTGGCTGATATCCGATAAATCACCCCTATGCTGCTCAGCCATACTCTGGGATAAATCATCCAAGCCACTCGGCTGTCCCCAGTCAGATGTCTGGTTGATATCTATCTCTGAGTCAGACAGTTGGGATGGTTCAATCCCAAGGTTTTGAGCCAAGCTGTCCAGCGAGCTATGGTCATCAGGGTAAGATTGCATGGCATCAACTCTCTGTGAAACATAGTTGGGTGACAACCAGTTCTACTGGAATGTTCCAATTTGCCCAACTGCTATTTGTTCTAACAACTTGGGAAAAATTTGCCAAGCTCCTGAGCAAAATAGAGCTGTAAGCTAAAGAGGATAGGACTTAGAGCTTGGGAGCTATCTGCTTTAAATGCCTCGACCTACCCGAAAGCATAAACTGTACGCTGAACTTTTGGTTGCTGCGTTGCTCACCTACCTCACCTGGCATCCTGAACAAGGTGAACCTCCTACTATTGAAAAACTGATCTATCCTCAACCGGGCTCAAAACCAAAAGACTCGAAATTAAAAGTCAAGGGAACTCCAGACGCATTCGTGGCGCTGATCAAATTGTGTGCTCAACTCCCAAACTTTAAACGCAAGTACAGAAAACATCTGGTAGCTTTCCAAAAGCTCTCGTCCAGGGAGGAGTATAACGAAATTCGAGATACCGTCACAACATTGGGAAAATACAGACTAATTCAAGAGCGTACTCCTCGTAGAAGAGGTAATCCGAACCGAATCCGCGATTTTATCTTGCCTCTGCCCCTTAACCCAACCTCGCTGAGGAAGCAAGAAGAAATCCTGAGTAGGCTATTTGCTCCAGGCAAAGCTTGGGATGAAGCAGAATGGGAAGATAAATCCCAAGCTAAACAACAAGAAACCAAAGAAGCTGTTAATCCCATCCTGCTTGCTCAAAAAGCCTTTTGCCAAGCAATGGCTACTAAGGTAGTTCCACATCTCCCAGTACAGCTGAGTGACTATACCTCAGAAACCTTAACCTCTCTGACAAAACTAATATCTGTCCTAGAAACTGCAACTCAATCCACTGCCTCTGTTGATGCAAATCATCATGCTGCATTATTGTTGAGTTTAGGTCGAATTTATCTGGCTCAACAGCAACTTGATGAGGCTCAAAAGTTATTCGAGCAATGTATAACCCTGAAAGCCAATTCATCAGCAACAGCAGATAGTCTTCATTGGCTGGGAATTGTCCACCATCAACGTGGTAACTATGCTCAGGCAGAACAATGCTATATTAACGGGTTAGAGCAAAGAACTAAGTTTCTTGGTGAAAAGCATCCAGATGTTGCCACCAGTACCCATGCTCTAGCTGAATTGTATAGCGATCGCGGGCAGTTTCCAGAAGCCGAAACCTCTTTTGTGCAGGCACTCTCTCGCCACCAAACTCTCTACGGGAAAAAGCACCCACGGGTAGCCTGTGTCCTCAATGGACTCGCAACAGTCTACACCAAAACCAATCGGCTAGAACAAGCAGAAGCTCTATACCAAGAAGCATTCAATATCTTGACCATACAACCTGATTCTGATGCCTATCCTCACCTCACAGATAGTCAACATGGCTTAGCCAACCTCTATACCCGTCGAGGAGAATATGAAAAAGCAGAAAAGCTGCACCGAGATGCAATTGAAGCGATTGAACAGTATTATGGTACAAATCATCCTAATCTGGCGGTGCATAAGGCAAGTTTGGCAGTTATCTACAAAGCCTTGGGGCAATTACATCAGGCAAGGGAACTTTATATAGAGTGCCTTAACTTGTTACGGTCAGTTTATGGGAATAATCACCCCCAAGTGGCAATCTACCTGAGTGACTTAGCATGGCTGATCACGGAAGAGAGCAAAGAGCCTTATCAACTAAAATTAGCCCTAAGCTTCTTCCAGAAATCTATAAGTATACTGAGTAGAGTTTGTGAATCCAATCATCCTAGCCTGATCAATGCTCGGAGAGGATTGAATCTGATTTGTCTCCGCAAAGGGGTCAATAAAGCTGATACGGAATCCTGATCATAGTCCAGGTATTCTTTACCAACAACCTAAGTCGCTGGAGAAGCAGTTTTTCTCTCATCTGCGATGGTTGGATAAAAGCGATTTAGACGGGAGCATCTCATTTTTGTACTTATAGTGAGACATTTCCCTAATTAGCTGTCAGCTATCAGCTATCAGCATTCAGCTTTTTGGCTGACAGCTGATAGCTGAACGCTGATAGCTGAACAGTGATGAATTTGCAACTTTGAGATGCTCCCGATTTAGACTTGGTATCATTCTTTATCCTTCAGACTTCAGTTTTTGAGCTTTCTTCAAAAAACTCTAAGGTTTTGAGTAGGCGAAGAGCAGAATTATAAGCATCCTCGGTGAAAGAAAACTGCTCTTCTGGGTTATCTACCAAACCATCCACCACTAATTGCAAGAAACCAATCATGGGATTGAGACGAGTGCGCACTTCATAGGAAGTTCGGACTAAGGCATTATTCACCGCTTGAGTAATAACGTCATCTGGACCTCGATCAAATTGCATGGTATACAAACGACTATAGTGACCACTTTGTTGGAGAAGTTCCTCATGAGTACCAATCTCCACTACTTGCCCTTTGTCCATCACCGCAATTTGATCAGCTTTTTGAATAGTCGAGAGCCTATGGGCAATTACAATAGTTGTGCGATCGCGGCAAAGTTCATCAATTGCCTGTTGCACTAACCTTTCCGATACTGTATCCAAGGCGCTAGTAGCCTCATCCAAAATTAAAATATCTGGATTACGCAGCAGCGCACGAGCAATGGCGATTCTTTGTCGCTGTCCCCCAGAGAGCATGATACCCCGTTCACCAATTTCTGTATCGAATCCTTGGGGTAAGTCGAGAATAAACTCGTAGGCATTGGCTCTTTTGGCTGCTTCGATAATCTCTTCCTCAGTGGTATTGTCCCTACCATAGGCAATATTGTCCCGCACTGAAGTATTAAATAAAAATGTATCTTGGCTGACAATTCCCATCGCTTGTCTGAGCGATCGCAAGTCATATTCTCTCAAATCCTGTCCATCAATGGTGATTTTACCTGCAACAGGGTCATAAAATCTAGGGAACAAATCCGCTAAAGTTGACTTTCCTGCTCCCGAAGAACCAACTAAAGCCAGGGTTGTGCCTTTCGGAACCCATAAATTTACCTGACTTAGGACTAAATCTTGATGTTCAGGATAAGAAAAAGAGACATCTTCGAGACTAATTCCTTGTTCTATTTTTTGATAAGGCTGATTGCCATTATTCATGAAAGGTTTATTGTCCCTTCTCAAAAAATTTGCGGTAATGGCAGTACTAGGAGAGGCATTAGCAAATTGACTTCTTTGGCCATTTAACTTTCCCACCACTGGAATTAATCGATTAAGTACAAATAAGTAAATACCTAAAACAGCTATTAGGGCTTTAGGAGAAACATCTTGGAATAAAAAAGCTTTCCCTAAAAAAACAATTGCTAATATTGCCAAAATTCCTAAAATTTCATTGATTGGCCCTAAGATAGCAAAATTGGCTTGGGATTGATATTCTGCTTTTTCTCGTTCGTCCAGAAAATTCTTAATACGCTGATACTCGTCTGCCTCATTGCCCACAGATTTAATCAGTCGTATACCTGTCAGTATTTCTAGTAAAGTTGTGGAATAAACTCTTGATTTGTCTGATAGTACCTTACCAAATTTGGTGGAACGCCTCACAAAATACTGATTAATCCAGGTTACTAGCATTAACAAAATAGTCGCTGCTACAGTTAATTTCCAGGAAATAGTAATTAAGATAGCAACAAATATTAAAATAGTAATCAATGTAATAAATAACTGAATAGCTGTTTTAATTGCACTGGCTGCTCTACCGACTTCTTGGTTGACTTTATTAACTAAATCTCCAGTTTTGATTTTGACAAAATAATCTAAATCAACTTCTAGAATTAACTTAATGCCAGCTTTCCTAATATCATTTACCAGTCTCTTGGCTAAAGAAAAGGAAACCAAAGAAGTCACATAACCAGTAAGGTTTTTCAGGATTATTGCCAGGATAACTGCGGCAAACATCAATATAATCCCGTTCTCCGATTCACTATTACCAAAAAAAGACAGTATATTGCGAATAAGCGGTGGTCCGGCATCTAAATCAAGGCTGTCTCTACTTAAAAATCCGATAACTAACGGCACAATTAATGTGACACTGATGCCATTAAAAATCGCGCTGGAAAAACCAAGAATAACAGTTAAGATTATCCAAGCTGGATAACGTAGTGCATAGCTCAAAAGTAGCTTATTAGGAGACATAGAAACATGGGATATCTACTACTAGTGTCCTGAAGGCAGGAGGCAGGAGGCAGGAGGCAGGAGGCAGGAGGCAGGAGGCAGGAGGCAGAACCCACCCCTAACCCCTCCAAGGAGGGGAACAGGAGGAGCCAAGGTAAGAAAGCTTTTTCATTCTTTTTAACTAGCAGGTTATTTCCGCCACGCTGCCCTAGGAAAGACTAGCAATAACATCTGAAAGAATTACTGCCATTGTATCAGTACTATAATATTTAATACATCGCTCTCTAGATTTTATTCCCTGAGCATTAGCAGCATCGATATCCTGAAAAATCAATTGAATTGTTTGAGCAATTTGTTCTGGAGCTTCAGCATCAACTAGATAACCTGTACCTCCTAAAATTTCTGGGATATCACCAACTTTGGTGGATAAAATCGGTTTGGCCATTGCCATACCATCTGTTAGTTTTAGAGGAAACTGTGCTCTCGCTACGGTTGTATCCCGTTGAGGAACAACTACAAGATGAGCAGCAGCTAAAACTTCAGGCATTGCTTCCACGGGAAGCCTTGGTAGCTTAATAATCCAATGTCCCCATTTTTCCATCAGTTGCTCATCATAGTTATCATAGGGGCTGCCACCAACAATCACAAGCCTCAAGTCTGGCTCCTGGAGATGATCTAGGGCAATTAGTACATCTTCAACTCCCTTGTGAGGTCGTGGTGCTCCAGGAAACATTAAAATTCGATATCCAGAAAGATTATAACGAACTCTGCTTGCTTCTGGGTCATACTTTTCAGGGTTAAACAGGGAAGTATCTTTGCCATTGGGAAGGTAAACACCACCAAAGCGTTGTTGGAGAAACTGGGTATCTATAGTGAGAGCATCAGCACTAGACACTACATTTTCGAGCCACTTGAGATACAAAGGATGATCTGGATATCGCAGTTGGCCATTATTTTGGAAAATATCCCTAGCTAACTGTTTGAGATTAGGACGATAGCTCCATTGGTCTCCACCGTGCCAACTAAGTTCCCAATCGTCCATATCCAAGAGAACCGGACGTTTAGTTTGAAGTTTCCTAATTAAAGATATACCAAAACTGGTGGGCTTTGGCTTGACTGCATAAATCAGATCTCCGTCAATTTTATTTAAAGCAGTTGTAGCAGTTGGCAAAAACTCTGGGTAATTTTTGCCAGCTATCGATATGATCGGAATGTTATCAGGAGGAATGGCATATAATTCTTTTCCGAAAAGAAAACCTACTATCTCAACATCGTAGCTCAGTTGTTTGAAGACTTGAGCTAACAGAAAGGCTCTAACCGAACCGCCACCAGATAAATCACTAACAACTAATGAAACCTTCAAATTTGCTCTACTCCACCGTAGATCAACAATTTACTTAAGCCTTCTCATCTGAAAATAGACGCGGAGACGCGGGGACACGGAGACGCGGAGACGCGGAGACGCGGGGACGGGTCGAGAGAGATTTTCATGTATGGCAGTGAAAAAATTTTTTCATCGGGACTGCCTCCTGCCTCCTGCCTCCTGCCTTCTGCCTTCTGCCTCCTGCCTCCTGCCTTCTGCCTCCTGCCTCCTGCCTCCTGCCTCCTGCCTCCTGCCTCCTGCCTCCTGCCTCCTGCCTCCTGCCTCCTGCC
>JAAHHL010000429.1 GCA_010672185.1 Caldora sp. SIO3E6
TTCCCTCAGCTCCCTCAGCTCCCTCAGCTCCCTCAGCTCCCTCAGCTCCCTCAGCTCCCTCAGCTCCCCACCCCCAGCTTCCTAATCCAGCTCCCGACGACCTTCTAACGCTCTTGCTAAAGTAACCTCGTCAGCATATTCTAAATCTCCTCCCATAGGTAAACCAAAGGCAATTCGTGTCACTTTAGTAAAAGGCTTAAGTAGCTGACCAATGTAAAGTGTGGTAGTTTCCCCTTCCACACTAGGATTAATTGCCAGAATTACTTCTTGAATCTTTTGCTGACTCACCCGCTGCACTAACTGCTGAATGTGTAACTGATCTGGTCCAATCCCTTCCATGGGAGAGATGACACCTCCGAGTACATGATACTTACCACGGTACTCCCGGGTTTTTTCTAGGGCGATCACATCACGGGAGTCAGCTACTACACAAATAACACCATTATCCCGATTGGTATTGCGGCAGATTTCACAAACGGTTTCAGCTGAGAGGTGAAAGCAAACTTGACACAAGCCTACTTGCCTTTTTGCTGCTACTAAAGCTTGTGCCAAAGCTTGCACCTCAGCTTCTGAACGTTTGATAATATGTAATGCTAACCGCTGAGCCGTTTTGGGACCGACTCCTGGTAGCCTTTGCAGTTGCTCAATTAGATGAGCTAAGGGTCTTGTGTAAACCGTTGTCTTTTCTCCAGGACTTTCCTTTACCTTACTATAACAATCCTACTATGGGAGATCGGAAGCAACAATCAAGCTATAGCAAGGGTTAGACCGGATATTTTCTTCTGCTCTTATTTAGGGCTTGCTATATACTCTAATGTATAGAAATATTAATTAATCTTCAATAATATTGATGATTCCATGACAAAACTCTTAGAGGAATTCTTAACGAATGTCTCCACGCTGTTTACAGATGAATTATTCTCAATTGGCAGAGAAGAGATTTCCATCCGAGACATAATTCATTTAATTGTCTGGCATTTGATAGTTATTGTATTTTGTCGCGCTCTCAGAAATTTTCTCAAAAGACGATTGCTTGTCAGGCTAAAAATTGATGAGGGTAACCGAGAAGCGATCGCTACAATAATCAGTTATACAATTGGTACTCTCAGCATTTTGATTGTCCTGCAAGCTAGTGGCTTAAATGTTGCTTCTTTAGCGGTAGTTGCTGGTGGCTTAGGGGTGGGAATTGGCTTTGGACTACAGGACATAACCAAAAACTTTGTTAGTGGTTTTACTTTACTGCTGGAGAGAAGCATTAAACTAGGAGATTTTGTTGAATTCGATGGTTTATCAGGATATGTCTCAACTATTTCTCTGCGAACTACCCTCATCCGTACTAGAGAAGGTGGACATGTAGTTGTTCCCAACAGTAAAATAGTTGAAAGTAAGGTGCTTAACTGGAGCTATGATAGCTACATTGCTCGAATTCATATTCCAGTGGGAGTTGACTATAGAAGTGATCCGGTAATAGTTACAGAAACTCTATTAAATTCTGCTCATATGGAACGAGCGGTCTTAGCCGACCCTGCCCCCATAGTGATTTTTACCGGTTTTGGCGATAGTTCCTTGAACTTTGAGCTACGGGTTTGGGTTAGCCGCATTGATAAGGAGCCGGATATTAGAAGTTCCCTGAACTTTATCATTGAATATAATTTACGTAAACAAAGAATCACTATTCCTTATCCCCAAAGAGATTTATGGCTCAAGAATCCAGAAGTATTGAACCCAATCAGGTTACAAAGGAAAGATAACCAAGGTACGAGTTACCTACCACACCAGCCATTAACTGAACAACCTCCTCGACCCTTAGCCATCAGGGATTTATTATATAAGGTAACTTACTTTGAAAACTTTACTGATTTAGAAATACGACAATTGATTGAAATTGGGTATCGCAGACGTCTAAGAGCATCAGAAATTTTATTTCACGAAGATGAACCAGGTAATGCCTTTTATATTATCTTAACTGGTTCTGTAGAAGTATTTGTCGAAAAAATCCACAAATATCTCACTACCCTCGAAGCTGGTCAATTTTTTGGAGAGCTATCTTTACTATTGGGAATTCCTCGTACTGCAACGGTTCGAGCGATAGAAGATACCATGCTTTTTGTCATCAACAAAAAAGGTTTTGAGAAGCTGCTACAAGAGCAACCAGGGTTATCTGAAGTAATTATCCAAGAATTAGGAAAACATCAAGAAGAATTAACTCAGCGACAGCAAGAACTACGAAAATTGGGGCTAGTAGATCAAGAAGAAGATGACAAAAATCCTGTAATTTGGGTTCGTAAGCGTTTGAACAAGCTCTTTGGTCTTTGAAGTCACATCTGAAAACTATTCAAAAAAAGGCAGGAGGCTCCGAGGCAGGAGAAGCTGAATAGTTTCTCATCTGGTTTTGACGTGGACTTTTATCCTATTCCCTATTCCCCATTCCCCACGTCGTCAGACGCTTATTACTTATTACTTATTACTTATTACTTATTACTCTTCAGAAACTAAAAAACACTAATTTAGGTCTGAAAACCTTGATATAATTAGTTTCTAGCGTTATTTTTCGGCGATTCTTAATTCTTCATTCTTAATTCTTCATTCTTAATTCGCCGTTAGGCGCTTATTACTTGTTACTTGCTACTCATTCCCAAGCCCTATTTAGAGATGCTATAAACAAGTTAGGGGGATGGAGCAGTTAATTGAGGACTTATGATTAGCAGCAGTTAGGTTAATATCAAAATACAATTAGCTCTATGTATAATAAATCAATTCACGTACTATTAGTCGAGGATAGCCCTAGCGATGCTAGACTCCAGCGCCATCGCTTTTCGCGCCTGGATCAGGAAAAATGGCAACTAGTACATGTTGAGAGTCTAGCTCAAGCCATTAACAGTTGCCATGAATTAACTTTTGACGTAGTACTATTAGACCTTAATCTACCCGACTCCGATGGATTAGAAACAGTAGTTGAATTCCGTGCGGCAGTACCAAATATCCCAGTTATTGTGTTGACAGGCTCAGATGATGATGAATTAGCAATTGGAGCTATCTCACAAGGGACGCAAGATTATTTGTGCAAAGACAAAATTACCATTCCCTTATTAGTACGTACTATCTACCATGCCATCGAACGGGAGCAAATACTCAAGCAGCTGCAAGAAAGTGAGCAACGTTTTCGAGCAGTATTTAACCAAACGTTCCAATTTATGACGCTGTTGACACCAGAAGGAACGATTCTAGAAATGAATCAGACAGCTCTTGAGTTCAGCCACATTAAACAAGAGGATTATGTTGGCTTACCTTTGTGGGAGAGCAATGCCTGGAATTACTCCCCAAATGTTCAAAATTGGTTAAAAATGGCTATTGTTAAGGCACGTCATGGTCAGTTAGTCCGAGAGGAAGTCCAAATTCGTTCTGCAGAGGAAGCAATCATCTGGATTGACTTTTCTCTTAAACCTTTAACAGATGCAACAGGGAAAGTCGTACTATTAATTGAAGAAGGCAGGGAAATTAGTGCACGTAAATATAGGGAGCTTAACGCTCGCCAACAAGCTCAGGCAGAAATTCTTAGAGTTTGGGAACAAGAACAAGAACTCAATCAAATTAAATTAAACTTTGTTTCTATGGTCTCCCATGAGTTCCGTACTCCCCTCACCACGATTCACACTTCTAATCATTTACTCGAACAATACTATCAACATTTACCAGAAACTAAAATAGGAATATACCATACTTCTATTAAAAAAGCAGTTAACCGTATCACAAGTCTCTTAGATGATGCGCTGATTATTGGCAAAACTGTATCGAGAAAGCTCAAGTTTGAACCAGAACCTTTAAATTTAGTGGAATTCTGCGACAATATTGTTGCTGAGCAACAGCCTAAAGTCAGTAATAATTGTCAGATTGTCTTCACCCATCAAGGAAAATGTAACCATGTTTACATGGATAAGTATCTTCTACAGCAAATGATTAACAATCTACTGTCTAATGGTATTAAGTTTTCTCTTGAAGGTAGTACTGTAAAGTTTGAACTCTCCTGTCAGGATGAAGTAGCAACATTCTGCATCCAGGATCAGGGTATTGGCATTCCGCCAGAAGATCTAGATCGAGTGTTTGAGTCTTTCTATCGCGCTAGCAATGTAGGTAACATTCAGGGAACAGGACTAGGACTATCAATTGTTAAAAAAGCTGTAGATTTACATGGTGGCCAGATTTTGCTAGAAAGCCAAATAGGTATTGGTACAAATGTTTTAATCAACCTACCCCTTAATTCCTATCTGAACAAATCCATCAATGAATGAATTTTGAATTTTGAATTTTGAATTCTCCGTTAGGCGCTTGTTAATTAGGGCTTGCTGAATAAGTCATTAGCTATCAGTTTTTAGCTTTCAGCCGTCAGCTTTCAGCTTTCAGCTTGAAGATTACCCAGGGATTTTCCACAACAATGCCAGCTTTTTGAGCCCATTTGATACATTTCCTTGCACAAGACAAGACTTCTCAAACGCTGAAAGCCTTCTCTGGCATGGCTTACACACTTATGCAGCAAACCCTAATTATTCAGCAAACCCTAATTATCCATTATCCATTATCCATTATCCATTATCCATTGCTCATTATCCATTATTGAATGATAGCAGCATCCACTTGCCTTAGCAGTGCATCCACAGTGGAGGAGTTATCCAGTACCAAATCAGCACGAGCTACCTTTTCTGCCAATGGTAACTGACTATTAACACGAGCTTGAGCCTGTTCTAGGGAAAAGTTATTTCTCTGGCTAATTCGCCTTAGCTGTTGTTGAGCAGAACAACTAACTACCCAAATTTCGGTAACTAAATTAGTCAAGTCAGCTTCAAACAATAAAGGAATCACCAATACTATTGTAGGAGCAGTAAGTTTAGCGAGTTCAGCTTGGAAGCGATCGCGCACATAAGGATGTATCTGTTGCTCCAGCCACTGTTTCTGCTTTGGGTTACTAAAGACAACTTCCCCTAAGCGTGGGCGGTTGAGGTTACCATCAGGTAGTTGCATCTCTACACCATACCGCTCAAAAATCTGCTTCAGTATCGGTGAACCGAGTTGCACAGCTTCTCTAGCATAGATATCCGCATCTAATACTGGCAGCTGATAGGTATGAGCTAGATAATTCGAGACTGTCGTTTTACCAGTACCAATACCCCCGGTTAAACCAATTAGGCGTCTAGCTTGGTCAGACATTAAGTTATACCAATCCTATTGGTTGCATAGATTATTAATGGGAGCAGGGAACAGGAAGAGGTAATTTTGGTATAGCAACTGCCCTGGCGATTAGGACAAGGGGCTTAAGCCCCTTGTTAACTTGCCATGTCTTAGCTACCCTGGCGACTGCTATAAATCTTCCTTGTACTGTCAAGTGCAAGACAAATCTACGAGCAAACAAGGGGTTTAAACCCCTTGTTAAAGCCCTTGCGAGTTATCGAGAATGGTGCGAGATCTCAGCCCCCCACAGAAATGAAAGAAACAAAGTCTATTCTTCTTCCCTGTTGCCTATTCCCTATTCCCTGTTGCCCATGCCATTAACTAAAGTAGAGATTGCTCAACTCTTCGAGAGAAATATCAGTCTCTGGTTGTGGATTAAGGAAATAGGGATGGATTGGTAGTAATTCAGCCGGTTGAGTTGCCTCAGAAGAGTTCAAAGCTTTCTCAATTGCCTTCAGATAATTTGTTGCCGTAGCTTCCCAAGTGTAACAATTGAGTACCCGTTGCTGAGCCCCCTGTGCGTACTTCTCCCATTCTTGATCATCACACAGTAATTGCTCTAAGCCCCTGGCAATATCAGCATTGTCTTCTGGATCGATCAGTACTCCATATTTTTTACCTCCCTCTTGCAAACTTTCAGTCAAACCACCATTTTTAGTCGCCACTACTGGTAAACCTGCTGCCGCTGCTTCCAAGGGAGCCAGACCAAAGGGTTCGTAGAGAGCTGTTAGAGTGAACACTGAGCGGCGTTTTGCCAAGTATCGATAGGTTGCAGCCAGCGCTGGTTGATCGGGTACGGAAAAAGCACTTATCTTGCCCCATAAATCGTGGTTTTGTACTACCTCACGGATCGGAGCCAAAACCATTTTTTCTGTCGGTTCATCTTTGGCTGGTTCTTTGAGGGCATTATCCAAGCCGCCGGTAATCAGGACAATATTGGCTTTCTCTTGAAGAGTTGGGCTTTGGGCAAAGGCTTGCACCAAACCTAACAGGTTTTTCTTGGGGTCTAAGCGGCTTGAGGCCAAAATTACGGGTAAGTGCCGCCTTGATTCAGCGATATCTCGTGCCAATCGCTCTTCGACTAACTGGTAGGTTGGTTCCTCAA